>JAFZQQ010000164.1 GCA_017620315.1 Oscillospiraceae bacterium
TTGCCTACATCAACCCTTATCTTGTCAAGGACAGCCGACTCTATAACTATTGCAAGGATAAGGGCTGGCTCATCACGCGGAAGGACGGAGACGTCTATCACATCAAGTCCACCACCTTCGACGCGGGCATGCTCGATCTCACGAATCCCGACGCAGCGGCGTATCTCAAAGACGTACTGATAAAGCGCAATATGCTTGACCTGGGCGTTTCCGGCTGGATGGCGGACTTCGGCGAATATCTCCCGGTCGACTGCGTGCTTCACGACGGCGATCCGAGTCTTCTTCACAACGAATGGCCGGTGCTCTGGGCGAAGCTCAACCGCGAAGCGGTTGAGGAATACGGGAACAGCGACGTGTTTTTCTTCATGCGCTCCGGCTATCTCGGCATACAGCAATACGCGCCCGTATTATGGAACGGCGATCAGCACACCGACCTCACGCGCGATTACGGCATGCCCTGCGTGATGCCCGCGAGCTTTTCGCTCGGCTTTTCCGGCGTGCCGATGGTGCACTGCGACGTCGGCGGCTTCTTCTCCTTCGGAAAGCTCAAGCGCGACGACGAGCTGTTTATCCGCTGGATGGAAATGTGCGCGTTCAGTCTGCTGATGCGCTCTCACGAGTCGATACGCCCGTGGGCGAACGCGCAGTTCGACGCGCCCGGCGTCATGAAGTATACCGTTCGTCTTACCAAGGTACACAGCGCTCTTGCTCCCTACATCAAAAAATGCGTAAGCGAAGCGCAGGAGGGGATCCCCGCGATCCGTCCGGACTTCTACGAGGCGGTCGACTTTTCAGCGGGCAGCGACCCCTATTCGTACTTCCTCGGCAGCGACCTGTACGTCTGCCCGGTGATACGCAAAAACGCAGACAAGCGGGTTGTATACCTTCCGAAAGGCGTTTGGGTCCACTTCTGGACAGGCAAGGTCTTTGCCGGCGGCGACAAGCACACGGTCCCCGTCCCTCTCGGCGAAATACCCGTATTCTACCGTGCGAAAAGCGACTACATCGACCTTTTCCGCGCAGCGGCTTCCGAAAAAGAACAGTAAGGAGAACAATCTGACATGGAACAGAGCTATATTGCACAAACCAGCGGCATAAAGGCAAGGGACAAGATAGGCTACGCCTTTGGCGACCTTGCCTCATGCCTGGTTTTCGGACTCACGCAGAGCGTCCTGAACAAATACTATACCGACGTTCTTGAGATCAGCGTACTGAGCGTCATGATCATGACCATTGTCGCCCGTATATGGGACGCGGTCAACGACCCCATCTGGGGCAGGCTCATAGACGGGGCAAAGAAATATCCCGACGGGCGCTACCGCCATTGGATCAAGGTATTCTCGGTACCCACGGCGCTCGCCGCAGTGCTGATGTTCCTTGACGTGCGCGGCTTCTCATCCTCCGCTCGCGTGGGGTGGATCTACTTCACCTATATTTTATTCGGTATGCTCTATACCTGCATCAACATCCCCTACGGCTCGCTGGCGCAGGTCATCACCTCCGACGACAGAGAACGCTCCTCGCTTTCCGTGTTCCGCTCGGTCGGTTCGACCTTTGGAGCGATGCCGGCGATGGTGCTCGCCTCGATGTGCTATGTGACGCTTGCCGACGGGCGGAAGGTCATGGATCAGACCCGCGTGTTTGTCGGCGCAGCCGCGATAGCGCTGCTGAGCGTCGTGTTTTATATCCTTTGCTACCGCTGGAGCCGCGAGCGCGTCGACACCAGTCCCGCTCCGCGTGAGAAGGGGCAGACGCTGAAGGTCGTCAGGACGCTGCTCGGAAGCCGTCCCTTCATGGCGGTCAGCCTTGCGAGCATGCTCTATCTCGCGGCGCAGATGTTCGGGCAGGGCTACAACACCTATCTTTTCCACCACTATTTCAACGCGCCCGGGCTCACCATGCTGCCGACCGTGTTCCAGTATCTCCCGGTCGCCGTCGTGATGTTCTTTGCGACGAAGCTCGGCGGCAAATTCGGCAGGCGCGAGATCTGCTCGGCCGGAATGCTGCTCGCCGCGGCTTTTTACATCGCGCTTTTCGTGCTCTCGCTCTTCGGCATCACCTCTGTCTGGCTGTATCTCGCGGCCTGCCTTATGTCCGGCATAGGCACGGCGTTCATCTTCCTCCTTGTGTGGGTGCTGGCGACCGACGCCATCGACTACAACAAGGTGACATACGGGTTAAACGATGAGGCGACGAGCTATGCGTTCTATTCCTTCATGCGCAAGCTCGGCACGACGGTCGCGACCATCCTCATCAACGTTCCGCTGCTGCGCATAGGCTACAGCGGCAGCGCGCTCAAGACCGAGGGTCTGACCTCAAAGGCGCTTGAGAGCATGTACAACTACTCCGTCGTCATCCCGGCCGCGTTGTTCCTTCTGGTCTATCTGATCCTCAGATTCATGTATCCGCTGAGCAAGCAGCGCACCGCAGAGCTTCAGGAGCAAAAGGAAAAGCTGCTGCGTGAGCAGGCCAAAAAATAAACACCATCAAAAAAAGAGGCGCTGTGTGCGCCTCTTTTTTGATGATGCTTTTTGTTACGCGGCCTGATCCTGCTGCGCGGTGCCGAAGAACTCGTTCATCGCGGCGCTGATCACGTCCAGATCGTAGAAGGACTCATAGCCGGTAAGCGTGTCCTCGGCGTCCGGGTTTTCAACCTCCTGATACAGGCTGAAGTCCACCGGGCAGCCGTTGTCCACGGAGCCGCCGTCCTCTGTCACGATGCAGCTTGTCGCCGCAGAGCAGCAGAACTCGAGACCGCCCATCGTGCTCGCACGGATAGCGCAGGCACCGCCGCCGCTCTGCTGACCGATTATCATAGCTCCGTGCTCCTTCATAAAGAAGGGGAACGCGTTGCCGCAGGAGAAGGAGACCGGGCTTGTAAGCACAGCGTAATTGAACTGGGTAATGGGCTTGTCGTTCTCGTCAAACACGCCGTCGAAATTAGCGTCCAACTTAACATACGCGGCATTCACCTGGCCGGTCAGCCGGCTCTTAAAGTTGACGAAGCCCTCGCCTGTCATCAGCCACTCAATAGCATTCATGGCAGCCGAGTCACCGCCGCCGTTGCAGCTGATGTCAATGACGATATTCTTGATCTCCGGGTTTTTCGACGCGCGCATAATACCCGCATAAACGGTGCCCAGCGTGTCGCCCTCAAACGGCATATCGCCGGTGCCGGCATAGAAAGCCTTCCAACCCTCGTTGTCGACCTCGAACGCGTCAAAGCGGATCATCGCGGTGTCGCCCTTTTCAACATAATAGTCTCCGGCGTAGACTTCCTCGCGAAACTTCTCAAGGATCGTCGGAAGCACAAGGTGCCCAAAAACATAAGTTAAAAATCCCTGGCTGCACTCCGACTGCATAAGCTCGGTTATTGCCACATTATTCACTTCCTCGTTATCATCCGCGAATCTGGAAATGATGCCGGTGTGCCCGCCGTCGAACAGCAGCCCGTGGAGCAACAAATTAAAGCCGGTGTAATATTTCTCGATGTCGGTGGACAAAAGCAGCTCCTTGACCTCGGGATAGCTCTCGGAGAGGACGTCGTCCAGCTTTCCTTCCTCCAGAGCATCGTGTATGAGCTCCTGGCCGGGACGGCCGTAGAACGTATCGATATTGAAGCACAGCTCATTGTAGGTATACTCCGCCAGATCCTCGCCGCGCGCCGTGAGATAGGGCTCGGAAAAGCTGTCATCCGCCGCGATGGCAGAGCCCTTCTGAAGGACCTTGGTGTAATCCTCGGCGTAAAGCTTTTCACCGTTGAACACCGTATAGCGCAGGGACGTTGTGCCATAGATGTCGCCCAGCGTGTTCAGGGGGATGTATACCCCGTCCTCGCCGCCGCGAATATCGATGCCGTAATCGCCCAGACGCAGAGTCATGGGCTCAGGGTACTCCGGCTCCAGCTTGGTTCCATCTTCGCTGATGAAGGGATAGTTCTCGTCGACCTCGCCGCTCATCTCAAGCTGAAGGTAATAAGCAAGCAAAGTAAACTCGCTGAGATCGTCGGTCACGATGGCGTCCGTGCGGGTGTCGATCTCCGCGGTGTAGCCGCCGATATTGGCGACAACGTGGTGGCTGCCGAGACGGGAATCGGTCAGGCCCTCGGTCAGATCGGTGCTGACGAGATAGAACTGGTTGTAGTACTGCGACAGCTCTACATAGGGCACGTTGGGCATGTCCTCATAGTAGCGCAGCGTCGCGGTCTCGGTGCTCTCCGTGCTCTCGCGCAGCACCGGGACTTCCTTCTCGGTGTAGGCAGGATCCTCCGGCGCCGCTATCTGCTCGACATAGCGGTAAAGCATGGTGACGAGCTGGGCGCGGGTGCAGCGGTCCTTGGGCAGCAGCATGCCGCCGGAGCCCTTGACCACATCCTCCATCGTCATCCAGCAAAGCGGCTCATAGGCATAGCTCGCGACCTTGTCCGCGTCGTCATACTTGAGCGGAAACGCCCACATGCCGGTAAATCCGCCGCCGCGGCGCTGCTCCTCACGGTAAAGGAATGCCGCCGCCTGTTCGCGGGTCAGCTCACCGTTCGGATCAAAGGTGGTATCGGTGACTCCGTTGACAATGCCGCGCTCAGCAGCCCAGTTCACGGCGTCGGCATACCACTTGCCCTCCGGAACATCGGTAAAACCATGTACTGTCAGAGGCTCCGGCGAACCGACCATGCGCCAGAGGAAGGTGACCATCTGCGCGCGGGTGGCGATATTGTTGACGCCGAATTCGGTCTCCGAGATACCCTGGACGATGTCGTTGTCCACCGCCCACTTAACGGCGTCGTAATACCATGCGCCCTCCTTCACATCCGTGAAGGAAGTCTCGTTCCCTTCCGCAAAAGCGGGAACGCACAGGCTTACGCACATTACAAAAGCCAGTAGTGTTGATAGTAGTTTCTTCATGCGACATTCCTCCCTGTTTTTATTCTTTATGAAAGCTTTCCTTCCATAAACTGATTCAGATCGCCATTTCTCCCGGTGCTTACTTCAAAAGCCCCATAAGAAGCGAGGCGATGCCGCCGTTGTTGTTACTGTTGTTGTTGCTGTTGCCGCTGTTGGTGTTTCCGCCGAGGCCTCCGCCGAGAAGTCCCGTCAGCAGGCTCGCCGTACCGCTGCCTCCGCCGCCGAGCAGCGAGCTCATGATGCCTCCCACACCCAGAGAGCTGTTGCTCTGCTGCTGTTGCTGGGTCTCCTTGCCGAGCAGGCTCATCAAAAGCGGAGCCGCGGCGGCGAGGACCTTTTTCACGTCGGACTTCTTAACGCCGGAATCACCGGCTATCTGTGAGATGATCGCGTTCGAGTTTGAGCCGAGCAGATGGTTGACGATCTTCTCGCCGTCCTTCATGTCGACGCCGGCCATGAAGGAGCCCACGTCTGAGGTATTGTCAGCCGCGTGCTGCGTGAGAGCGTGCGCAAAGCCCGAAGACGTGCCGCTCCCGGTTGACTGGGACAGCGCTCCGCCGAGCAACAGAGGAAGCGCCTCTGTCAGCACGCTGCGGGTCTGTTCACCCGATACGCCCGTCGCCTTGCTGATACCGTCAGTGCTGTTTGAGGACATTACAGTGCCAAGTAAAGACGAAATATCCATTCGATCCCTCCGTTTTTCTGATTTACGCAGCGTCCTACGCTCCGCGTTTTGGTGTATTGCACAAATATTATACCGTTATTTTCACGAATAGTCAACCTTTGTTCAAAAAAGTATTGAGCTGTGCGGAGTTTTGTGCTATTCTGGCAGCGGTATTCCATTTATTATCAGGAGGGAAAACAAATGGCTGAAAAGAAAGAACACAAGATCGTTGCCGCGGGAAGCGGCGAACCCGTGAAGCCCCAAACGGTGCAGCACACTGTCAAGCCCGCGCCCGAGAAGGGCAATCCCGGCAGCCTGCGTGTCGGCGCCGTGATACTCTGGGTGCTTGCGATCGTCTTCGAGGCGCTGGCTGCGCTGGTGCTGTTCGGCAAGATAAACCTGAAATTCCTGCCCGTTATGTATCAGCTCATCGCCTTCATCGTGCTCGATCTCGTTTGCGTGATCATCGGCTCTCAGCTTTGGAAAAAGGCAAACCACATCGCGCCCGTCTCCGAGAAAAACAAGGCAAAGTTCTGGCTGTGGAACAACATGGGCGTTATCGTCTGCTGCTTTGCCTTTATTCCCATTGTCGTTTTGATGCTCTCGAACAAGGATCTCGACAAGAAGACCAAGATCATCTGCACCGTCGTCGCTGTCATCGCGTTGCTGATCGGCGGTCTCACCAGTGTTGACTGGGATCCCGTGTCCGCCGAGCAGCTTGCCGAGGCCGAGCAGGTGCTGGGCGGCACTCAGGTCTACTGGGCGCCCTTCGGCAAGGTCTACCACACGCATGAGGACTGCCAGTCCCTCAACAACAGTGAGCAGCTGACGGTCGGCACCGTGGATCAGGCTATCGCCGCGAACCGCACGCGCCTTTGCTCCTTCTGCGCCAAACGCGACTCCATCACCGAGCTCGCGACAGACGATGCGGCATAGTCATTGCGGCGTTGTCCCGTATAATGCTGAAAAAATCACCGCCTGTGCCAAAGCGCAGGCGGTGATTTATATCATTTCTGATCAGTTCTTGCCGATCTCGTCTATGGAGCCGTCCTCCTTGACGATCTGGAAGCGGCAGTCAAAGCCAAACGTCGCGACCGCGCCGACGACCGCAGCGGAGATAACGACCCACGGGCCCGCCATAAGGCCGAGCACGCCGCCGGCGATACCCGCGTTAACGGGAATATTGACCAGCTCTTCCTCGCCGCGCATAACGCGGATGCGGTTGACGTTGCCCTTCTGCACGGCGGACTTGATCTTCTCAACGAGGTCGGACGCCGCGGAGGAGCCGTCCCCCTTTTCAATGTAAACGATCGCGTCGACTACGTTGCCGTTGGCGTGCTCAAGCGCCGCCCTCGCAGTCTCGTAGGAAGCGCCTGTGCGCTCGCGCACCTGATCGACCATTTCGAGTGTGATATCCATTGTGTTTCCTCCTCTTATTTATTGCAAATTTACCGTTTATCTCAAGGCTCTCGTCCGAGCCGAAGATAATATAGCATCAAATTATTGCCCAATCGTCAACGAATTATGAACTATCCGTGAATTAATCGGCGCCCCATTAAAAGTAATCCCGGTCGTTATTTACCTGCATTTCCATGATCGCGCGGGTTATGATCGACTCCATCTGGTCGGTCAGGTCGACGAACTCGCAGCCGTACTCGTACAGTCCCCTTTTTCTTGTACCGCGGCGCACAACGCACATCAGCGGCGTCAGCTCCCACTCCTTGAGTATACGCGAGGTAAGCAGCAGCCTGTCGCCCGGCTTGAACTCCTCCTGTGTGCTTATACACACGCCGTGAGAGCTGATATTGACCAGTCTGCACGGTACGCTGCGTATGTCGTTCTGCCGCATCGGCACGACCTCTCCGAAATACTCGGTCTCCTGTCTGAAAAAGCTGCGGTCGGACTTCTTGTCGGCGAGCTTGACGTTTTCAACAGACCAGCCGCCATCTCCTCGGGCGGTGAGCGTACACTCCAGCTCCACCGTGCCCTTCTCCTTCCCGCCGTAGCCTCTCAGCCGAACGGGAACCTTTCTTTCAAAGCCTTTGAGCCTTGCCTCCGTGAGCGGACGCAGAACCATGCTCCCGTCCCTCGAAGCGATGGTGCGAGCCACAAACAGAAGTTGTCCTCTCTCGTCATACGCTTCCATGCGCATTCCGGAGTATTGCGTGAGATCCTGCCCCAGCCGTTTCTGCCTTCGCTTTGAAAACAGTCCCATCGCCGCGCTCCCCTTTCCCGCATAGTAGTTATACTATAACACATCAGAGTGCAAAATGGAAGAACCATTATTTCTCCGGCACATAGAATCGGGCAAATAATTGTGTTGCCATAACGCGTGAAAAATGATATTCTTTATTTTGCGGAATGATTCATTCTTTTTGGAGGGATACGGCATGAAAAAAATAATGATCGTAGACGACGCGCAGCTGCTCAGCTCCGCGGCGGAGGCTGTCTCTTCCGCGGGTTACGACGTTATCGTTTACCCCTCCGGCGAAGCGGTCGACAGATATGGCAGCGAACGGCCGGATCTGGTGCTCTGCGAGCTCGACTCGCCGCAGATATCCGGTCTTGAGCTTTTGAGTCTGCTCAGCGAACGCTACAGCGAGCTGATCCCCATTCTGTTCACCTCTGACAGTGAAGACAGCGAGGCGGAAAGCCGCGCCTTTGACGCCGGCGCGATGGATTACGTCCGCCGCCCGTTTATGCCGTCCGTACTGCTCCACCGCATCGACAACGCGCTCCGTCAGATAGACAGTGTGCGCCAGCTCCAGGGGCTCAAGGTCGTCGCCGAGACCGATCCGATGACCGGGCTTTATAACAAGGTCTTTGTGCAGAAGACCCTCGGCGAGCTTTGCGCCCGCGCGGACGGCACGCTGATGATGATAGACCTCGATAACTTCAAGCTCGTCAATGACCTGTACGGTCACGGGATGGGCGACCGGGTCATTATCCGCTTTGCCGACATACTCCGCGGGGTCATCAGAAGCTCCGACGACATTGTGGGCCGCGTCGGCGGCGACGAGTTTATGATCTTCTGCCGCGATGTGCACAGCGAGCGGCTGATCGCCGACAAGACCGCCGCGATCAATTCAGGTCTGCTTGAAGCCGCGCGCGAATACATGGGTGCGGACATGAATATCCCTCTCGGGGCCTCCGTCGGCGCCGTATTCGTCCCCGAAGAGGGCAGAAGCTTTGACGAGCTTTTCAAGAAGGCGGACAAGGCGCTCTATACCGCCAAGGAAAACGGCAAGCACGGCTGCGCCTTTTTCCACGGCACAGGCGCGCAGGGCGGCTCCGCCGATCACCAGAACGAATCGCCCTCTCTCATCGGCGCGCGCAAGATACTGGAAGAGCGGGTCAAGCAGCGCGGGGCGTATGAAACGAATTTTGACGACTTCCGCAGCATTTTCCGCTTTATCTCCCGGCGGGTGGACAGCTATCACTACGACGTTGAGTTCATTCTGTTCTCCTTCGACATCGACATTGCGGATGAGAAGGTCGAGGCATTCGGGAACCTGCTGCACAGGACGCTGCGCCGCAGCGACGTTTTCTCCAAGAGCAGCCGCACGCAGTACATGGTGCTGCTGCCGCAGCCCGTCCCCGACCATGGCGAGGCGGCGATCCGCCGCGTGATGGAAAAATGGCGCCAGCTTGACGCGAGGACAAACATCTACTGCGAACACGAATCCCTGCTCGGGGAGGAATAGAAAAGAAAGCGGCCGCCCGTTTTGGACGGTCGCTTTTCATTTTTAATATGCTCTGCGGCGAAGCTTCACACTTTCAGCGTATGCTTTTCAAACCAGTCCGTGATCTCCTTTAGTCTGCGGAGACGGTGCTTGGGCTTGCCGGAGCGGCTCAGCTCGTGGTTCTCGCCGTGGAACAGGCACAGCCGTGCCTCGATCCCGCGGTCGACGAGCGCCGCGTACATTTGGATGCCCTGCTCAAGCGGGCAGCGGTAGTCCTCGTCCGAATGGATAAACAGCGTGGGAGTCTTTGCGTTTTTCACATATTTCAGCGGCGAATGCTCCCAAAGCTTCTCCGGCTCGTCGTAGAAGTCCGCGTCGTTCTGGTCGTTTCCGAAGTAGAAGCCGATGTCGCTCGTGCCGTAAAAGCTCAGCCAATTGGAGATGGAGCGTTGGCTCGCGACGCAGCAGAAGCGGTCGGTATGCCCGATGATCCAGTTGGACATAAAGCCGCCGTAGCTGCCGCCGGTCTCGCACACGCGTTTCGGGTCGATCTGCGGATACTTTTCAAGCACCGCGTCGGCAAAGTCCATCAGGTTCTGATAGTCCACCGTGCCGTACTTGCCGCGGATGTCCGCGAAGACGTTGTCGCGCCCGTCGCTGCCGATGGGATTGCAGTAGAACACGAAA
>JAFZQQ010000165.1 GCA_017620315.1 Oscillospiraceae bacterium
GACGTACCTCTGGTGCACCAGTTGTCCTGCCAAGGGCACAGCTGGGTAGCTATGTACGGACGAGATAAACGCTGAAAGCATCTAAGCGTGAAACTCCCCCTAAGATGAGACCGCTCATCCTATAAGGAGTAAGGGCACAAAGAGACGATTTGTTTGATAGGCCGGAGGTGGAAGCGCAGTAATGTGTGCAGCTGACCGGTACTAATAGCCCGAGGGCTTGACCTACAATTTATGCAGGCAATGCCTTACTTCCTCACTCATCCTTCCCATTGTTCGGTTTTCAGGGCGCGAGCCTTGAAAATCAAATTGTCGGAGCTGATGTTCCGGCAACAGTTGGTGCTGATTAGGGCGAGGGTCCACCCGTTCCCATTCCGAACACGGAAGTTAAGCTCGCTTCTGCCGACAATACTTGACTGGAGACGGTCCGGAAAGATAGGTAGCGCCAACACAAAGAGAGAACGTCGCAAGGCGTTCTCTTTTTTGTTGCCAGTTTCAGGTTTATGTGCTAATATTGATTTGTATATGTTGCAGAAGAGGTGCTTGCCATGAAGAACTATGACGTAATCATAATCGGCGCGGGTCCCGGCGGAATTTTTTCCGCCTACGAGCTGTGCCATAAAAAGCCTGACATGAGGATCGCAGTTTTTGAGCGCGGCGGCGAGCTGGAAACGCGCAAATGCCCCATCGACGGCAAGAAGGTGACGGGCTGCATTCACTGCCCGACCTGTGCGATCATGAATGGCTTCGGCGGCGCGGGCGCGTTTTCCGACGGAAAGTATAATATTACAAATGCCTTCGGAGGCACGTTGCACGAGTACATCGGAAAGGACGAGGCGCTTTCGCTGATGCGCTACGTCGACGAGATCAACGCGGCCTACGGCGGCAGCAAGACCAAGCTCTACACGACGGCGAGCTCGTCGCTGAAGACGCTTTGCGTCCAGAACAATCTCCACCTGCTCGACGCGTCGGTGCGCCACCTCGGGACAGACATCAACTACGAGGTGCTGACCAATCTCTACAACGAGCTGCGCGACAAGGTGGAGTTCTTCTTCCGCACGCCGATCGCGTCCGTTCACAAGGACGGCGACACGTTCAAGGTCGTGACCGAGAGCGGGGAGGAGTTCTGTGCGCCGTACTGCATCATCTCCGTCGGCCGCAGCGGCAGCAAATGGATGGAAACGGTCTGCGCCGATCTTGAGATCCCCACGCGCTCCAACCGCGTCGATCTCGGCGTCCGCGTGGAGCTTCCGGCGGAGGTTTTCCGCCACATAACCGACGAGGTCTATGAGAGCAAGATCGTTTACAAGACCGAGAAATATCAGGATCTTGTGCGTACGTTCTGCATGAACCCGCGCGGCGCGGTCGTCACCGAAAACACGAACGGCATCGTGACTGTAAACGGACACAGCTATGAGGACCCGGCGAAGCAGACGGAAAACACCAACTTTGCGCTGCTGGTCTCAAAGCACTTTACCGAGCCGTTCAAGGACAGTAACGGCTATGGCGAGAGCATCGCACGGCTATCCAATATGCTCGGCGGAGGCGTTATCGTGCAGCAGTTCGGAGACCTGATCCGCGGTCACCGCTCCACGCCGAAGCGCCTGAGCAAGTCCTTCTTCATCACGCCCACGCTCAAGGCGACGCCCGGCGATCTGAGCCTTGTCATGCCTAAGCGTATTCTCGACGGCATCATAGAGATGATCTACGCACTCGACAAGATCGCGCCGGGCACAGCGAACCCCGACACGCTGCTGTACGGCGTCGAAGTGAAGTTTTACAATATGGAGGTCGCCATCGACGAGCATCTTGAGACCTGTTATCCCGGCCTGTTCGTTATCGGCGACGGAAGCGGCGTAACGCATTCGCTTTCGCACGCGAGCGCAAGCGGAGTATATGCGGCGCGATATATCCTCGAAAAGGAGGGCGCGTGATGGAACCGAGAGCCCTTTTGGACGCCCTTCATGTCGCGGAACGGCTGAAGGATGCGACTCGCCATTGCTACACCTCCGGAGGGAGGCATGAGAGCGTAGCGGAGCACAGCTGGCGCATCACGCTGATGGCTTTTTTCATGCGCGACGAGTTTCCCGAGGCGGATATGGACAAGGTCATCCGCATGTGCCTCATTCACGATCTCGGAGAGTGTTTTACCGGCGACATACCTTCGTTTGACAAAACGCAGGCGGATGAGGAGCGGGAGGAGAAGCTGCTCTATTCCTGGGTCGCCTCCCTTCCGGAGCCTTACCGCGACGAAATGCGCGCCCTCTATGACGAGATGGAGGCGCGCGAGACGACTGAGGCAAGGATATATAAGGCGCTGGACAACCTTGAGGCGGTGATCCAGCACAACGAGTCAGACCTCTCGACATGGACTGAAAATGAGTTAACGCTCAATCTGACATACGGCGAGGACAAGGCTGCGTTCTCGCCATATCTGACCGCGCTTCGCAGGGCTGTGCGCGAGGACACAGAAAAGAAGATAGCGGAGCGGAAGCAGTAAAAGAGGTGAGCCTTGGGCGTGAAACGTATAATCAGTGCATTGGTTGCTCTGGCAACTGCGCTGACGCTTTCAATCGGGGGTACAAATGCGCAGGCGCGGCGCCTTGCCCGGAATGAGACGGACGGAGCACCTGAAGAGTCTGCACAGGAGCATGCGACGGGCTACATTGCTTCAGATAACACTTACACCTATCCTACCCCCGAGGAGGAGAGCGAAGCCTGCGCCGGCAGACTTTTTGAAACAATACCGTCATCGTATGACGGACGGCAGTATCAAACGCCTGTAAAAGATCAGAGCGACAATGGAATGTGCTGGGCTTTTGCGGCGTGCGGAGCGCTTGAGGCCAACCTGAAAAAGACAGGCGCGGGAGAACTGGATTTCTCCGAACTGCACATGGGCTATTCCACGAGCGTTTACAAGTTTAACGGAGAGCTTGTCAACAAGGATCAGGGCGTGACCTTTGAGGGCAATAAAACGTGGAACACGATCATTGACGGCGCAAACCGGGAAACCGCTGGAAACTATCTGATGCGCGGTACGGCAATGAGCGGCGCGGTATACGAGGAGGAGGATCCGTATTTGGATCGCGTCACCGTTCTCCGCGACCCCGCGATCACGGCCGGCAAGCATAAATGCTGCTACGCGCGCGATATTCTGTTTATAACAGGCGAACGGAAATGCAGCGATACAAGGGCGGAGAGCATAAAGAAGGCAATTCTGACGTACGGCTCCGCAGAAGCCAGCATGGTCTGGGACGACGGATGCTTTCAGACGGACAATTCCGCATATTATTACCGCGGCAGCGATAAGCCGGATCACGACGTAATGCTTGTGGGTTGGGATGACAGCTACAAAAAAGAAAATTTCAGCGAAGCCGCCCGACCGAAAAGCAATGGCGCATGGCTGGTAAAAAACAGTTGGGGCGACGACTGGGGCGACGGAGGATATTTCTGGATATCCTATGAGGACACCGGATTCCCGAGCTATGTTACGGCGTACTGCGGCGCGGATGAATGGAACTCGCTGATGCACGTTTACGAGAGCGATTATAAGTCTCTGGGCGCTGCCGGCGAGGAAACAGGCTCGATGTTTGCAAAGGTGTTTGCCATCAAGGGCGGGACGCAGAGCGTAGAAAGCATTCGCCTTTTTATCCCGGAGGGGGGCTCGGTGACTGCCAGCGTCGACGTGATTCCGGATTTCAAAGGCTTTGAGGGGTACGTTTTTTCCAAATGCGGCAGACGGAGCATCGTATATCCCGGCTGGTATACTATAGACCTTGATTCGCAGGTGAGACTGGCGGAAAGCGGCAGATTTGCCGTTGTGGTGAGGCTCGAGGGCACGGAATCGATCGGATGCGACGAAACAGAGCTTGACGCTTCTGCGGACGCCAAAGCGTATATATATAAAAACGGCGCTTTTGAAAGCACCACAGAAAACTGGAGCATAAAGGCACTGTCGGTGAGCCTTGGGGAACCGGTAAAATATGAACGTCTTTCATTCGACGCTAACGGCGGCTCGGGGATCATGCCCGTTCAGTTTATCGCGACGGGAAAGTCGACCGAGTTAAACGAAAACTGCTATACACGCGATTATTGTGATTTTGCCGGCTGGAACACAAAGCCCGACGGCAGCGGGACGGCTTATACGGATGGCGCTCTTATCAAATTGAAAAAGGATCTGACGCTCTATGCGCAGTGGAGCGCGGCATGGTCGCTGTCGGACAAGGGGACGCTGACCGTCTGGGGAACGGGAGACGCTGATTTGCCGCCATGGGCCGAGCAGACTGACCGGGTCAGAAAAGCTGTGATAAGAGAAGGGGTCAAGAGCATTGGAAACAGCGCCTTCAAGGACTGCGTGTCGTTGACGGATGTAACGATACCCGACAGTGTTTCAAGCATAGGCTGGTGGGCCTTCGAGAACTGTCGGTCGCTTTCTGGAATTTCGATACCCGACAGTGTGACGCAGATTGGCGGGTGGGCGTTCAACGGATGCGAGTCGCTTGAAAGCATAAGCATCCCCAGTTCCGTGGAGGATATTGCCGGTTCGGCGTTAGCCGGGTGCAAATCGCTATGCGCAGTCACGGTTGAAAAGGGAAATAGGTATTACACGGATATAGACGGAGTGCTGTTCAGTAAGGATGGATCAAAACTGATAACGTACCCCGCAGGTAAAAAAGCAGTGGCTTATGCGGTACCTGATGGTGTGAAGAGCATAGAAGATTATTCGTTCTATGCGTGCGGTCCGCTTGCCGAAGCAATCATTCCCGACGGCGTGACGAGCATAGGCTGGTGGGCGTTTTCAAGCTGCGCTTCGCTTGTCGCGGTTTCGCTGCCTTGCAGCTTGAATGAAATCAGAGGATTGGCCTTTTCGGATTGTACTTCGCTTAAAAGCATCAGTATACCGCGCGGAGTGACAAGATTGGGCTGGATGGTCTTTAAGGGATGTACGGCTCTTGAGGATATAGCCTTGCCGGGTGGATTGACAGGTATCGGTATCGACACGTTTATGAACTGTGCCGTGCTTTCAGATGTCTGGTATGGTGGAAGCAAGGCACAGTGGGAAACACTCGCGGGAAATGCCGGAAGCGTTTTGCCACTTGATGTGACGGTACATTGCGACACGTTTCCCGTCGAGATCACATCTTCGGCACGCGCGGGAAACAGCGTGATCATTTCGGCACACTGTATCGGGTACGCACACGCTGCAGCGGTGTGCGCAGCTGATGACGACCGCGGCCGTTTGACGGGAATTCAAACGAAAACGCTTGCGGAGGGCAGAGAAACTGTCGTGGAATTCACTGGGGTGAATATAAAGAACGGAACAGTGAAGGTGTTCGTGGTCGATGGGAACGGCGCGCCCCTTTGCAGCTGCGCCGTACTCGATCCCGTACAGACGGGATAACGGCAGACGGGGATAACAGAGAGATAACAAAGGAGAAGACCGGCATGGCGAGAAACAGGTCCCGTAGGATGAAGATACTGCTCACAGCACTGCTTGCACTGGTGATGCTGCTGGCTTTGCCGACTGCGGGGACGGCAGAGGCGGAGAGACACGAATTTGTACCGGGGCACGTGTCCTCGGGCAATACCTATGGCTATCCGACCCCGGAGGAGGAGAGTGAGGCGTATCAGAGCTTCCTTTTCGAGTCGCTGCCCGCGAAGTACGACGGGCGCTCCGCCCAGTCTCCGGTCAAGAACCAGGGCGACAGCGGGCTGTGCTGGGCTTTTTCCGCCTGCGCAGCGCTTGAGGCAAGCCTGAGAGTTCAAAACAAGGTCAGCACAAACTACGACTTTTCCGAGCTCCACATGGGCTATGCCACAAGCACTTACAAGTACAACAGCAAAACCGTGAATCAGCAGCAGGGCGTCGGCTGGGACACGATATATGACGGAGGAAGCAGAGAGGTCGCAAGCTGCTATCTTATGCGCGGAACCAGCATGAGCGGCACGGTTGAGGAGTCTGAGGACCCGTTTAAGAGCCTGGAGCGCGCCAATCGCGATCCATCGATCACGGAGAGCAGGCATAAGACCTGGTATGTCAATGATATAGTCTTTTTGACGAACACCGAGAGAGCGCAGGACAGTCAGAGAAACATCATAAAAAGCTCTATCATGACCTACGGTGCGCTCGGCGCGTCGATGTACTATCCTTCTGATGAAAAAGAAGAAAAATACTACTATCAGGAAAAAAACAACGCACTTTATTATTCGGGCAATGAAGAGGCAAACCACGATGTGCTGCTGGTCGGCTGGGATGACAACTTCAGCAAATCATATTTTGTTTCAGGACATCAGCCGAAGAACAATGGGGCCTGGCTGGTCAAAAACAGCTGGGGAACGAGCTGGGGAGATAAGGGCTATTTTTGGATCTCCTATGAGGATTCCAACTTCCCCGGATACATCACCATCTACAGCGGCGCGGACAAGTGGGACAGCTCGGCGCATGTTTATGAAAACGATTACCTGTCACAGGGAAATACGGGTTCGAGCACGGGTTCTCAGTTCGCAAAGGTATTTCCCATCAGCGCAAGCGGACAGCAGATCAACAGCGTAAAGGTATTCGTCCCGGACGGCGGTTCCGTGACCGCGCAGGTGGACGTCATATCAAGCTTCCAGAGCTTCAGCAATTACAGCTTTACCTCGCGCGGAGAGAAGAAGATCACCTATCCGGGCTGGTACACCATATATCTCAACAGCCCCGTGCAGCTTGCGGGCAGCGGGAGCTTTGCCGTGGTGGTCAAGCTCTCCGGCGCGAGCAAGCTCGGAGCCGACACCGATACCAAGAGCGCGACCGGCGCACAATCCTATATTCTGAAAAACAGCTCATTCACCACCTGCACTGACAACTGGAGCATAAAGGCGGTTGCGGGCAAGGGCGGAGGCAGCGCCGCCACCTACACCGTCACCTTCGACGCGAACGGCGGTACGGTGGGAACGGCAAGCAAGACCGTCACGAACGGACAGACCTACGGCACGCTGCCGACGCCGACGCGAAGCGGATACAGCTTCGCCGGCTGGTACACGGCAAAGAGCGGCGGAACGCAGATCACGAGCAGCACGACCGTCAGCCTGAGCGCGAACCAGACGCTCTACGCGCACTGGAATACCGCAGCTGCAGGCGACACCTATATAACCTCTTTTCGATATAACTACTGGAGCGACACTGTCAGCGCAAGGATAACAGTGGCGTCAGGCGTCAGCGCAAAAGCGGTCTGCGCGGTGTACAGCGCCTCCGGAAGGCTTATCGACATGGAGGTAAAGACACTGAGAGCAGGCAGAGAATACCATGTGACATTTGATGAATTGTGGTTCGACGACGAGGAGGCTGCCTGCGTCAAACTGTTCGTGCTTGACGGGCGAAACGTGCCGCTGTGCGCAAGCCGCGAGCTGATGCTTGGATGACAGCCTGCCTTAAGCAGCGAAGATCGGACGCGTAAAGCGCGATCATACAAGGAGAAGATGTATATGAAGAGACTAATCGGTTTTATCCTTGCTCTGGCGATCATGCTGACGCTGCCCGTTTCTCCGGCAAAGGCGGAGAACGACGACAACGGGCGGTCAGGCAGATTCGTTCCGGGACACATCGTATCCAGACGGGACTACGGTTATCCGACCCTGGAGCAGGAAAGCGCGTTCCTTCAGGAGGCGCTGCCGGACAGCTACGACGGACGGCAGCTTCAGAGCCCGGCAAAGGACCAGGGGGGCAACGGCATGTGCTGGGCGTTTTCCGCCTGCGGCGCGCTGGAGGCGTATATGATCCGGAACGGCTTTGGCGGGCAGGACTTCTCCGAGATGCACATGGGCTATTCCACCAGCGTCTATGAGTACGACGGCGAGATCGTCAACAGGGACCAGGGCTTTACGTTTGGCGAGAGAACGTTCAGCACGATCGTTGACGGAGGATACCGCGAGCTCGCGGCAGCCTATCTCATGCGCGGCACGAAGATGAGCGGCACGGTCGAGGAGACGGAGGATCCGTATGTCGACAATTTGGAGATGGAAGATCACCGTGACCCGAGGATCACCGAAAGCAAAACAAAGATCTGGTACGTGAGGGATATCCCGTTCCTCACGAACACAAAAAAGGCAAATGATGCAGAGACCGCGAGGATCAAGAGCGCGATCCTGACATACGGCGCGGTGGGCGTGTCGATCCACTGGCCCGGTTCGGAGCTGGATGAGGACGAATC
>JAFZQQ010000166.1 GCA_017620315.1 Oscillospiraceae bacterium
AGCGCGCTGCCCGTCAAACGTGAACACGCATCCATATCTGCGAAACTCACGGTCGTGCACGCTGTAGAGCGGCAGAGACGGGTTCTTTTTGCGAAGCTCGGAAAGTATTGCGTCCATCAGCGTATTCCTCCGTTGTCAAAAAAGTCCTCCACCGCCAGAAGACCGGCGGCCTTGTCCTCAAGCCGGTGATTGTAGGCGCTGGGCCGTATCTCCACGGTGTGCGCCGCGTCCACGCCCTCGCGCACCTCGCTCAAAAGACGCGAGAGATAGTAGGGGTTATCAAACATCCGCCCGTAAAGAACGATCTTTCCCGGGTCTACAAGGTAAATGACCGATTTGAGCGCGCCGCCCAGGGTGCTGACCGCACGGTCGACGACCTCAGCCGCACCCTCGTCGCCGCTGCAGGCTGCGTTGAGCACATCCTCAAGCGAAAGCTCCTCCGGCGCGCGGTCACCCTTCAGCTTCCACAGCACCGGGGTCTGCTCCTGAGAAAGACGTTCAAGAGCGTCGTCGCGTATCGCGGTTGGCGAGGCTATCGTCTCAAGGCAGCCGCTCTTGCCGCATACGCAGGGCTTGCCGCCGCGGCGCACGACCGGAATGTGCCCGATCTCGGTGCACTGCTCGGTAACGCCGTGCCAGATCCTGCCGTCTATGGACAGCGAGGCTCCGATGCCGTATTCGCACCGAAGAAAGAACTGCGAGCCCTCCGCCTCGTCGTGCGAGAGAAACATATGCGCCGCGAAGAGAGCGCGCACGTTGTTCGTCATCACGACGCGCAGCCCGGTAAGCGCCTCAACGCGGTCGCAGACGGGATAACCCGCCTCCGCGAAGGCGCCGAAGCTGTTGGCGGAGCTTCTTCCGTCCTGGGAGGTGACGCCGCGCACCGCGACGCCCACGCCTATCATCGAGTCACGCTTGATCCCATGCTTCTCCGCCAGTTCCATCAGTCTTGAGCACAGGCGCGAGACCGTCGGTTCGGCGGGGCTGTTGCGCTCTATGGCAAGCTCCTCCGAGAAGATGACCGAGCCGTCCAGCCACACGGCGGATACCACCGCGGCGGGAATGTTGATCATGATCCCCAGCGCACAGCAGCAGCGCTCGTTGAGACGCACCATGATCTCGCGGCGGCCCGCGGTGCCGTTCGACACTGCCTCGCCCTCAAGCAGCAGTCCCTCTCCGAGCATTTCGCCCACGATCTTCGTTATTGCGGCAGGCGTGAGCTTCATGCTCTCCGCCAGCCGTTTGCGTGACATCTCGCCCTTTTCGTGCAGGATACGCAGGGCGGCGCTGCGGTTGTTCCGCTTGACGCCCATCATGTTGTCGCCCTCAAACGGCAATGCGCAGCCCTCCCTTCAAATGATTCAATGCTTCGCCGTCTCCGGCGCTGCCATCTTGCGGTTGATGCGCTCGCGCAGCAAAATGACCGCCGCGCCCGCAAGCACCACAAGTATTCCGATCAGCTTCTTCGCCGTCAGCTCCTCACCGAGAAACACGACGCCGATAAAGCAGCTTAAAACGGGCATGAGAAGCAGACAGAGCTTCACAAGCCAGACTTCAAAATGTTTGAGGTTGCGATAGTAGAAGAAATAGATCCCCGTCTGCGCCAATCCTCCGAGTATGACCAGAGGCCAGAAATGCGGGATCGTGCCGATCGAGTCCGCCCGGAACGAGCCCGTCGCCGCACAGCTTATTCCGAAAAGCGTCAGCACGGTGAAGTTATTATAGTATGAGATCATATCCGAATCCTCGCCGTGCTTCTCCTGCGCCGCCTTGATGATGAAGGCGTTCGCGGTGACGCAGGCGGCGGAGAGCAGGAAAAAGAGGTCGGTGAGACGCAGCTCCATGCCGCCGAAGTCCACTCCCAGCACAAGAAGCACGCCGGCAAGCATGATCACCGTTCCAAGCCAATCCGAGGCGTAGAGCTTTTTGCGGTAGATGATGACGGTCGCGAAATTGACCATCAGAACGTCGGTCTTTAGAAGCGCGGTGCCCGTGCTGAGACTGCCGTGCAGATACCCCAGATTCGCGAACAGATCCAGCAGAAAGCCGAACACACCGATGGTAATCAATATGAACAGCGCCTTGCCCCGCTGCTCGAACAGGCGCTTAAAGCTCCCGTCCGCAAGCAGCTGCACCGTCAGGAAGACCAGCGCGGCCACGCGCAGGAGAAAGCCCCCCAGCAGCGCGGAGCCGGTAGCGCCGACGACGATCTTGCTGACCGCGTAGAATATCGACCACGAGACGACCATCCCGCCGACTGTCAGCGTGTATTTAAGGCCGTCCTTCATCTCAGGTTCTCAAACATCTCCCGAAGCTTCGTCTCGTCCATCGCCACGGGATTGTTGCCCATCAGCGGATGCACGGCGCTGTCATGCGCAAGCTTGCCAACGTCGACATTCTCGCCGAGATCGCCCAGACGACGGCGCAGGCCGCCAAGCTCCTTGAGCGCGGCTATGCGGTCGGCAAGCTCGTCCGCGTCTCTGAGTCCCACGCGGCGGCAGAGCTCCTGAAGCCGCTCGTCGGCGTTGATGCGCACAAAGCTGTCCAGCGTGAAGGCAACGGCCTCTCCGTGGGGCAGATGATAGTCTTCGGAGAGCGGATAAGAGCAGGCATGGCTGCCCGCGGTCTTGGGAAGCGCGAAGGCAAGTCCGCCCATCAGCGCGCCGAGAGACATATTGCACCGGGCCTCAAGGTTGCCTCCGTCCCTGTACGCGGTCTCAAGGTTGCCCAGCACCAGGCGCACGGACTCTATCGCCATCAGGTCGGAGACCGGGTTGTGGTTGCGGCTCCAGTAGCCCTCCAGCGCGTGAGCCATCGCGTCGATGCCGGTGTTCATCGTCGTGCGCGGAGGCACGGTGCTCGTGAGCTTGGGGTCCACAAGCGCGATGCGCGGCATGAAAACGGGGTTGTTGATGGTCTTTTTCTCCTTGCCGTGGCTCATGACGGAGACCTGCGTGACCTCGCTTCCGGTGCCGGCGGTGGTGGGCACCGCAATGACCAGGAGGCGTTTTTCGGGGAAGGGCTTCTTCCCGTCGTAGTACTCGGTCAGCTCCGCGTCGCCCAGCGCGGTCGCCGCCGCGAACTTCGCCGTGTCCATAGTGCTGCCGCCGCCGATGCCGATCACAGCGTCGGCGTCAAGCTCACGGATCATGCGGACTACCGCCTCGGCGCCGCTGAGCTGCGGGTTCTCCTCGATGTCGGAGAAGGACGCGCACAGCTCCGGCACGCTCTCGACCATCTGCTTCGCCTTGTCCGCGAGGAAACGGTCGCTCACGAGCATGCAGCGGCTGCAGCCAAGCTCGCGAAGTATCTCGCCGACGCGGTCGAATTCTCCCGCGCCGAAGTATATCTTCACGGGCTGGGCATATACAAAATCATTTACCATAGATGCTCTCCTCAATGGCCGCAACCTGCACCGCGAACTTCTTCATGTTCTCCTTACGCCAGTCCTCAAGATCCTGGCACCAGTCGGTCGCGAGGAAGGTCTTGACCATCTCGACCGCCATCTCCGGTCCGACGATCCAGCCGCCCATGCAAAGGACGTTGGCGTTGTTGATAGCACGAGCCATCTTTGCGGAATAGACGCCCTCGCAGGCGACGGCGTGTACGCCCCTGTACTTGTTGGCGACCACGCTCATTCCCGCGCCGGTGCCGCAGATCAGGATCGCCTTTTCATAGGTGCCGTCCTGCACCTTCGGCGCGACCTCCGACGCGACCTGATAGTAGGGATGAACATTTTCAAGCTCGGTGGTGCCGAGATCGTCGAACGCTATCCCGGCCTCGGTGAGATACGCCTTGATGGCTTCCTTCGCGGAAAAGCCGGACTTGTCGCTTCCGATCGCAATTTTCATTGTAATTACTCCTTGTAAATACGGGCGGCCCGGATGACCGCCCGTATTGATTTTAGTTGTTTTTCGCCCCGTGCTTTACTTGAGCGAGACGGCCTTCTTCGCGGCGTTCACGATGTCGCCGAGGGTAAGGCCGAGGGTCTCGCGCAGATACGGCATCTTGCCGACCTCGCCGAAGCGGTCGTGCACGCCGACGGCGACGACTGGGATCTTCTCCTCGGCAAGCGTCTCCAGCACTGCGGAGTGCAGGCCGCCGATAATGTTGTGGTTCTCGACCGTCAGCACCGCGCCGGTCTTGCGCGCGGCGGCGATGATGCCCTCGCGGTCTATGGGCTTGATGGTGTGGATGTTGACGACCTCGGCGTCGACGCCCTGCCCGGAGAGCTGCTTTGCCGCCTCGAGCGCGTCGTTCACCATGATGCCGGAGGCAAAGATGGTAAGGTCCTTGCCCTCACGAAGGGTGCTCGCCTTGAACAGGTCAAACTTATAATTGTCGTCATAGATCTTGGGAAGCTCCTTGCGGAACAGGCGCAGATAGACGCAGCCCTCATAGTCGTTGATGACGGGCAGGGCCTTGGCAAGCTCGACCTCGTCCGCCGCCTCGAACAGCACGACGTCGGGGATGGAGCGCAGCACGCCAAAGTCCTCGAAGCTCATATGCGTGCCGCCGTTGAGCTCGGCGGTGATGCCGGGGTCGGAGCCGACGATCTTGACGTTGCGCTTGGCGTAGGCGATGGAAATCGTCACCTGGTCGCAGATACGGCGGGTCGCAAACGGAGTGAAGGTCTCGATCCACGGCTTGTAGCCGTAGCTGGCCATGCCCGCGGCGATGGAAGCCATATCCTGCTCGGCAATGCCCGCCTCGAAGCACTGCTTGGGGTACTTTCCGTAAAGCGAACGGGGCCCGATGGAGCGCCCGAGGTCAGCGTCAAGAATAACCACACGGCGGTCGTCCGCCATCATTTTGTCAAGAGCGTTGACGTAAACGGTTTTCATATCCATTAGTTCGCACCTCCCTTGATCTCTTCAAGCGCACGCTGCATGTCTTCCTTGCTGAGGTCGACGTGGTGGTTCTTCTCGTGCATCGCCTCAACGAACGAAACGCCGCAGCCCTTCGTGGTGTTGAGGATTATCATAGTGGGCTTGCCGCTGCCGCGGTTCTTCTTCGCCTGTTCGACGGCGTCCTTCACCGCGTAGGGGTCGTTGCCGTCGGCGAGCTCGATGACGTTCCAGCCGAACGCCGCCCACTTCTCCG
>JAFZQQ010000167.1 GCA_017620315.1 Oscillospiraceae bacterium
GACGAATTTTGACCATTGTTAGTTACCTCCAAAAAAATATTATTTATCTATCAGTAAATGCCTGGCGCCGCCCTCCCCGGCTCGCGCCGGTTCCGCGGCATTTCCTTCCGCACTTATCTGCTCATTTGAGGCGCTTCTTGCGCCCGAAGCCGTGCATTTTCCCTCCCTGGCCCATGCCGGGGATGTTGCCCATACCCTTGGGCATCTTGCCGCGGGTGAGCTGCTTTGTGAGATCCTGCATCATTTCAAACTGTTTCAGAAGACGGTTCACATCCACGACCTCAAGCCCGCAGCCGGCGGCAACGCGCTTTTTGCGGCTTGCTCCCAGAAGCTTGGGATTCTCGCGCTCCTCCGGCGTCATCGAGAGGATGATCGCCTCGGTGTGCGCCATCGTCTTGGGGTCTATCTCGGCGTTTGCCATCTGCCTTCCGAGCTGCCCGGGTATCATACCCAGAAGCTGATTGAGGTCGCCCATGCTTTTGAGCTGCTGCATCTGCTCGTAGTAGTCCGTAAGCGTATAGCGGTTCTTGCGTATCTTCTCTTCAAGCTTTTTCGCCTGTTCCTCGTCAAAGTGCTGCTCAGCCTTTTCGATGAGAGACATCACATCGCCCATGCCGAGAATGCGGGACGCCATGCGCTCGGGGTGGAAGGGCTCGATCATGTCGAGCTTCTCGCCCGTGCCGATAAACTTGATCGGTTTTCCCGTCGCCGCGCGGATGGAAAGCGCCGCGCCGCCTCTGGCGTCGCCGTCGAGCTTTGTCAGCACCACGCCGTCTATACCGAGCGCCTCGTCAAAAGCGGTTGCGGCGCTCACAGCGTCCTGGCCGGTCATAGCGTCGACCACCAGCAGTATCTCGCTGGGCTTCACCGCCGCCTTGATGCGCTTGAGCTCGTCCATCAGCTTCTCGTCGATATGCAGACGGCCCGCCGTATCGAGCATAACAACGTCGTTGCCATGATCCCTTGCGTAACGCAGAGATTCCTGTGCGATCTTAACGGGGTCCGCCTGGCCCATCTCAAAGACCGGCAGATCGAGCTGAGAACCCACGACCTGCAGCTGGGTGATCGCCGCGGGACGGTAGACGTCGCAGGCGACAAGCAGCGGACGCTTTCCCTGCTGCGAGCGGATCAGCCCCGCCAGCTTGGCAACGTTCGTGGTTTTGCCCGCGCCCTGAAGGCCGACCATCATAACGACGCTCGGCGGCTGCGCGGAATATGTCAGCCGCGCGTTCGCTCCGCCCATCAAAGCGGTCAGCTCGTCGTTGACGATCTTTATGACCTGCTGAGCGGGGGTAAGGCTGTCCAGCACGTCCTGCCCCATCGCCTTTTCACTGACGGAGGCGATGAAGTCCTTGACGACCTTATAGCTGACGTCCGCCTCAAGCAGCGCAAGGCGCACCTCGCGCATTGCCAGCCGGATGTCCTCCTCGCCGATCCTGCCCTTGCCGCGCAGGTTTTTGAAGATAGTGTTGAGTTTTTCGGAAAGGCCTTCAAATGCCATATGTATCCTTCTCCGTCAGTCCTTGAGCGCAGCCGCTTCCTTTTTTATGATGTCGCACAGCTCGCCGAGGCGCTTGTCCTCAAATAATCTGTAATTCATCTTTGCGATCTCTTCGGCGGCGCTTTCTATAGCCTCCGCATGCGGGCGGAGCTGCATAAAGCGCTTGACAAGCCCCGTCTTGTCCTCGATCTCGGTCATATACGCCTCCGCGCGGACGATAACGTCGCGCACGCCCTGACGCGAGATGCCGTAGTTCTCAGCGATCTCGCTGAGCGACAGATCCTCGTCGTAGTACAGCTGGTAAAACTCCTTTTGCCGGTCAGTCAGAAGCTCCCCGTAAAAGTCGAAGAGCATTGTCATGCGAAAGGTCTGATTTTTCACGGGTAGTTCCTCCTTGGCAAAATTCCGTGTAAAGTCCATAGGCTTTACAGCGAGAATTAGTTTACATTATAGTAGCAGAAATGTCAAGGAAAATTTGCGGGAAAAATGGTAGTATTCTTTTAAAAATTATGGTATGCTACCATTGCGCCGCTCCGGCAGGGATCGGCGCGCAAATTTCTGATATTAAAAAGGAATTCACCATGCAGATTGTCCGCAGGGAGTTATTTCCCGACGTGTATCTGAATTACGTTCACGCCGTAAAATTCAAAACCGGCATGATCTCCGCGCAGCTTGTCACTCCGCTTTCTGAGCAATACGCCGCTTACGGCGCGCTGCTGCCCGCCGTTCTCCGCAGGGGCACCGAGCGTTACGGCGACATGCGTGCAATCTCCACCGCGCTTGATCTTCTCTATGGCGCGGGGTTGAGCTACACCGTGCGCAAAAAGGGAGAAAACCAGTGTCTCGGCTTTGTGACCGGATTCATAGACGACAGCTTTGCCCTTGGCGGCGAGAAGCTGCTTGAAAGCGCCGCCGGTCTTCTCGGCGAGGTATTGCTTCGCCCCGCGCTGCACGGCGGCACATTTCTCAGCGCCTATGTTGACGGCGAGAAGGAAAACTTAATCGACGCGATACGCTCCATTCTCGACGACAAGCGCGACTATGCCGACATGAGGCTCATTCGCAGCATGTGCGCCGGCGAGCTTTACGGCATTCCGCGACTCGGTACGGAGGAACAGGTCGCGGCAATAGGAAAATCGGAGCTTTACGATTTCTATCAGAAGCTGCTTATCACCGCGCATTTAGAGCTTTTCTACTGTGGAAGCGCCGAGCTTTCGCGTGTTGAGGACGCACTTTCCGAGGCTCTTCGCGAGCTGCCTCGCACGGAGCGCATACCTCCTGTCATGCCCACACGTCGCGCCGCGCCTGAGGAGCCAAGATCCATCGTTGAGCGCATGGAGGTCACGCAGGGCAAGCTTTCGATGGGCTGGCGAGCCGCGACTAACGATGCGCACGCGATGATACTTGCAAATCTGATCTTTGGAGGCTACAGCAATTCAAAGCTCTTTCTCAATGTGCGTGAGCGCCTTTCGCTGTGTTACTACGCCTCCTCGGGCTATCATCGCTCGAAGGGCATCGTCACCGTGTCTTCCGGTGTAGAGTTTAATGACTGCGAGCGCGCAAAGGACGAAATCCTCGCCCAACTCGAAAGCGTGAAGCTTGCCGATTTCGAGCCCTGGGAGCTTGACGGCGCGCGCAGTGTGCTTTTAAGCGCCGTGCGCTCGCGCGAGGATTCCGCCTCGCGCATGGAGGAAAACACGCTCGGCAAGATCGCGACCGGGATATCCGAGACTGACGACGAGCTGATCGAGGATCTTCTTTCGGTAACGCCGGAGCGCATAGCCGACGCGGCCAAAAGCATGACGCTCGACACCGTGTACTTTCTCACGGGCGAAGCTGGCGAAACGGAGGCGCAGCCTGTATGACAGAAACGAAATATCCGCGCATCGGCGAGACCGTGCTGAGCGAAACGCTCGAAAACGGGCTTCGCGTCTGCGTGGTGAAAAAGCCCGGCTACCGTAAGCGTTACGCTTTCTTTGCCACGCGCTACGGCGGGATCGACCGCCGCTTCAAGCTCGGCGGCGTCTGGCATGATACCCCCGCGGGCATAGCCCACTATCTTGAGCATAAGATGTTTGACACCAAAGACGGCAGCGCCATGCAGACGCTCTCGCGTTACGGCGCAGAGCCGAACGCCTTCACCGCCAATACGATGACTGCGTATTACTTTGACTGCACCGAACACTTTGACGAGAACCTGCGTATCCTGCTCTCCTTTGTTTCCGTTCCGTATTTCACCGAAGAAAGCGTGGAGAAGGAGCGCGGCATTATCGCGCAGGAGATCCGCATGACGGAGGACTCGCCCGACTGGCGTATCTACAAGAATCTTCTCAACTGTCTCTACCGCACAAACCCCGCGCGTCTGCCCATCGCCGGAACCGTGGAAAGCATAGCGGAGATCACTCCCGAAACGCTCTATGCCTGCCACAGGGCGTTCTATGCGCCTTCAAACATGGCTCTTTGCGTCGTCGGCGATGTGGACGCCGAAAGCGTGCTCTCCGCCGCGCGTGAGATCCTCCCCCCCAATAGCGGCGAGCCCATCGAGCGCGATTACGGTGCGGACGAGGACATGAGCGTATCGGAACGCTCCGTAACCTGTCCGATGGAGATCGCCTCGCAGCAGTTCCTTGTCGGGTTCAAGTGTCCGCCCTGCGCCGGC
>JAFZQQ010000168.1 GCA_017620315.1 Oscillospiraceae bacterium
GCTGCGGAAAACAAGCGCGTGTTCGACAGATTGATCCGCGACAGCGTGAAGGGCTTGTTCAACGGGCTGATCGACAAGCTTTCCGGGAACGACGGCGCGGCGGAGATAGGCGTGCAAGCGATTACGGGCGTTACGGGAAGCAAGGTGCAGGCGGTGCTTGAGAGCCTGAACACACTCAAGAGCAGCAAGAGCATTACCGACAAACATTTCAGGAACGCCGCATACGACGCAGGTGCATACAGGCTTACATTCACGCGGGAGGACGGTACGACGAAATCGGTTTCAATCATCCCGTCCACGACGGCGCTGATCGCCGACACGCAGACACAGACGATCTACAAGCTTGTCGTTGAGAGCGGCAGGCTTGAACTGGAGGAGGTGTAGAGTATGGCAGCAGGCGACAAGCTCGGTATTGTTATGCAGAGCGACGTCGGCGTCAACAGCGACGCCGAAAACAATATAATCGGAATACCTGCACAGGAGCAGATCGCGCCTGTATGGACGAGCGGCGTGAGGCTTAAAGGCAGCTATTTTGCATACAAGGCCGACGGCGAAAGCAAGTTGTATCTTGCCACCTCGTCCGCATTGCACGGAGAAGCTCCGAACCCCGGGGTAAACTGCGAAGAAATGCCTGTGGGCGAAGCACTGAAAGAGCATGGTGAATCTCTTGCGAAGAAGCCAGACAGTGAGGCAATTGCGAAATATGTAAGATATACATCCGCCGGAACGCATACTGCCGTTTCTGCCGGCGAGCTGTTCGTTTACGAGGGGATTCTGTACAAAGCTACAGTAGCCATAGGCGCGCACACGCCGATTACTCCGGACGACGGGGAAAGCGAAAACCCAAATTGCGTGAAAATCATGGTCGCCGATGAGCTTTCCAAAATCTACGGCGATCTCGGCAGCGAATTTGACTCAAGCGCCTCTTATTTTTTGGGAATGTTTGTCCTCCACGACGGCAAGCTGTATTATTGCTCGAATCCGTCCGGGCACACAGGCGCAAGGAGCGATGCCGATTTTACTCAAACTGATCTGTGCGGTGAGCTCGGCGCCTTGAATGCGTGGGGCGATGCACAGGATACAAAAATATCGAATCTCAACGCCGACCTTGCGCCCGCTTTTGATGCGACGCAGACATACAGCGCCGGGACGTATGTTAGGGGTTTGGACGACAAGCTGTATCGTCTGACCGCGGCGCACGCAGCGAATGTAACGTGGGCAAACACAAGCAAGGTTGCAGTAGAGGACGCCGTAGCAGGCGCTCCGATCGGCAAGGCGGGGTATGCAGGGCTGGCAAATTATCTGCCAACGCTGTTTGCTCCGGCTGGGTACGGTTTAGGGACAGCAGGCATCAGATTGAATTTTGATGGTGCTGATCTCAACGAGTTAACAACATTTGGACTGTATTGCTGGGGTACACAGGACGCTCCGCAAAATATCCCGCTTGAAGGTTCTGGCGGCGTTGTTGTTCCAATGTTTATAACAAGCGCCGGATTTCAGATTGCAGCAACAATCGATCCTAACAATACTACCCGGCATCCGCGTTTGTGGATACGTCAAAAATCAAACAACGACTGGTCATCGACCTGGTTTGAAATCACTTCGACTTAATAAGGAGGTATTGATAATGTACATCATCACCGAAATTCAGACTGACGCAAACGGCAAAGTCAGCACGCTGGTCACGCAAAAGCAGTCCCGCACCGAGGCGGAAAGCACCTATCATTCCATACTCGCGGCGGCGGCGCTGTCCAGCCTGCCGTGCCACGCGGCGACGATCACCGACGAGACGGGTTTTCCGCTGATGCAGGGATATTACCGGCACGGGCCGGAGGATGAATGATATGAGCGAGCTTGCCTTAAAGGGAGCCGTGGTGACGGCGGCGGCGTCCGTCGCGGCGTATTTCCATCAGCTGACCTTCCCCCTGCTGCTGCTAATCATCGCCATGGTGCTGGATTACGGCACCGGCATGGCGGCGGCGTGGGTCAATAAAGAGCTGTCCAGCCGCACGGGGATCATCGGCATCCTCAAAAAGGTCGGATATATGGTCGTCGTCGCTGTTGCCGTGATCGTGGACATGGTAATCAGCTCGGCGCTCACGACCGCGGGCGTCAGCACCAACTATCCTGACATATTCGCCCTTTTGGTCACATTCTGGCTGACGCTCAATGAGCTGATCAGTATTCTGGAAAATCTCAGTGAAATCGGCGTGCCCATCCCGGAGTTTTTGATGAAGGTGATCCACAAGCTCAAGCAAACGACCGAGGAAAAGGGCGAGACCGAAAAAAAGCCGGGTGAGGCGACATGACGCGCGGGGAGGCTGTGCTTGCCGTCGCGAGCCGCGAGATCGGTTATCACGAGGGGCCCGGAAAGCATAACAAATACGGCGAGTGGTTCGGGCTGGATCGCGTGCCGTGGTGCATGGAGTTTGACCAATGGTGCTATCACGAGGCGGAGTTTGACCTTCCATTCAAGACAGCGAGCTGCGGCGAGCTGCTGCGGTGGTATCAGGCCAATCAGCCGGAATGCATCACGGACAGGTCGGTGCGTGGCTGTATCGTAATATTCAACTTCCCGAACACGAAGTACAGCACCGACCACACGGGGCTGTTTGTGAAGCGCGAGGGCGATTACATCACGACCATCGACGGCAACACGAGCGGAGGAAACAACAGTAACGGCGGCTGGGTGCAGCAGCGCACGCGCAAGCTGAGCTATGCGAACCCGACCTACATCGTTCCGCGGGGATTGGAGGAGGAAATTGTGAAACGCTATAACACTGTCGCAGAGATTGAAAAAGAGCTGCCGTGGGCAGTGGCAACTATTAACAAGCTTGTGATTTCCGGCGCGCTGCAGGGCAGCGGCGTCGGACTCGATCTGAGCTATGACATGATACGTCTGCTGGTCATCAACGACCGCGCAGGCGCATACGCCTGAGGAGGATAAAAGATGCCTGTTTTGAAAGTGAAGAATGATAACGTTGGCGTTGGTACGGGCCGCGGGACCGGGCATACCGTTACGACCGCGGGTACCGGCACGAGAGCCGATTTGGGTCTTGCCGCCAACGGGAATATCGGCGATACGTCTTTGCCGCGGCAGCAGACGCCGGGTGCGAAGAAGCAGATCAAAGATCCCAACGGGAACGATCTTACCGGCACAGGGATCACCCTGCGCGACTATTCGACAGACACGACCGACTGGCTCTCATTGGCGAAAAACGCTCAGTCCATAGAGGAGATGCACCAGTATCTCTATAACAACGAGATGCAGGCGAAGGCGCAGGGCAGGACGGTCAATGACCGGGACGTCAGTCAGGCGACAATGGTCTTCTACGACCAGAGGCCGCGAGAGTTCAGAGCGGCGGACAACACCGTAAAAAGCGGCTATTACGGTCAGGACGAGAACGGCGTCTGGGGCTACTTTAAAGACCCGGAGCGTACGCAGAAGTATGACGGCGAGTTTGACTACGCAGGCAAGCTCGGCGCTCTGAAGAACAACGCGGCGGCTTATGAACGTGCGAAGGGCAAGATAAAATTCAAGACGCCCGACCCCACCGGAAACACCGTGCTCGGCATGATGGGCGTTGAGGGCTGGAACAAGACCAACCTTCCGAAGGGCCTGGAAGAAGCTGAGGCCATGCGCAAGCAAATGATCGACAAGATCGCCTCCGGCGAATATGTTCCCGATGGCGTTTATTACGGCGATTATCAGGACGACGTCGACAGGTTTTTGGACGAGCGTTTCGGCTCCGGGGACGGTGACGGAAGCGGCACAGGCGGCAGCAAGGGTGGCGGCGCAGGAAACGGACGTACAGGCGCCGGCGGGATTGGCGATACGGGTGGCGGTACAGGCGGCGGCGCCGGCAGTACGGGCGGTACGGGCGGGAACGGCGGCGGTACCGGGGGCGGAGAGGGTATCGGCCCGGCGCCGGGCCCGACGCCGGGAGTGCATACGGTCGTTGATGTGACGCCCGATCCCGGAGTGCGAACCCAAAACGACGACCTTGCGGCGGAGCTGAAAGCTCTTTACGGAGAGAACGGGCCTTATGCTCAGGCATTGGAGGCATATAAGGCCGCGCAGGCCGCGGCAGTCGCGCGTGAGATAAATAGACTCGAGGGACAGAAGAGCAGCGTCAACAGCTCATACAGCGATCTCTATCGTCAGGCGTATATCGACAGCATGAACTCACAGAAGGATCTTGATCAGCGTCTGGCGGCGCAGGGGATCAACGGTGGCATGGCGGAAAGCACGCGGCTGGGATATGCCTCCGCGTATGCCGACGCACTGCGCCGCGGCGAGCAGAGCCGCATCAGCGAAATAGACGAGCTTGACAGAGCGATAGCCAACGCGCAGCTCAGCGGAGACCTTTCGGCCTCGCAGCTCGTCGCGCAGATGACGGGGGAGACGACCGACAAGTATGCCGCCGCGCTTCAGGCTTTGATCAACCGTGGGGATATGCTTGCCTCGCAGGACTGGTCGCGCAGGTATCAGCTCAGCCGCGACGCAGTCAATGACGCACGGTATACGGATGAGCTGGACTGGAACCGCCGGTACAGGCTGAACCGTGACGCTGTCGACGACTCACGCTATGACAACGAATGGGCGTACAGGCTTTCAAGCGACGCCTACAACCGCCAGCTCGCTGCGGAGCAGCTTGCCTATAACAGGCAGCAGGACGCCTACAACCGCCAGCTTGCGGCGGAGCAGCTTGCCTATAGCATGCAGCAGGACGCCTATAACCGCCAGCTCGCTGCGGAGCAGCTTGCCTATAACAGACAGCAGGACGCCTACAGCCAGGCGCTGCGGCAGGCTCAGCTCGGCGCGCAGCTCGGGGACTACAGCGGCTATGAGGCGCTCGGCTATGACATAAGCGCACTGACCGGCAGCGCCAACGCATACATTCCCACGTTCACCGTGGCGCAGCTTCAAAAGGAGTTAGAGTACGCACGGAAGAACGGCACGGCGCTTTCGCCGACGGTTCTGAGCGACTACGAGTTCTACTACGGCGAGCCATACGGCACGGGAACGGTCACGGGCGGAGCGGGAAGAGCGGCCGGCGTGCCGCAAGGCGTCGGTTACAACAACAGCGGGCTGAGCACGGAGGCGGTAAAGAATATCCAGCGAGCGTGGAATGCCGCACATCCGGAGCAGCCGATCGCCGTGGACGGATACTGGGGCCCGAACTCGCAAAGCATAACAAAGTACGCGAACGCCGCGGCGGCGCAGGCCGGACTGTCGCTGTACGGAAGCTCGCAGGCGGGCAGCCACGCGCCGGACACGAAGCTGCCGTACTGAGGAGACTGAAATATGGCACTATCGGAGTGGGACAGACAGCACCTTAACCGTGAACAGCAGCAGGCGGTAGAGGTCTATACCGCTCAATGGCAGCGCGCGCACGACCTCGGCGACGAGGAGGGCATGCGTATGGCACACGAGGGCGCGGAGGCGATCCGCGCCCTCGCGGGCTATTCCGGCGGCGCCGGCGGCGGACAAGGGTTATTCTGTCGGACAGCAGCTTGCTTTGGAATTGACCGGCGCGGCGACGGAGTGGGCAACGGAAAAGCTCTTTGGCGGGAACCCGGTCTATGACAGCGACGTCGGGCTTGTGAACCGTGTTATCTACGTGGCAATCAATAAGCTGGGCGGAAAAGAAGCGGCGGCGAAGCAGGTGAGGAAGGAGCGCAGAAGAGCCGAGAGCAGACTGGACGCTCGAATGACGCCGGAGCGCTGGAAGCTGCTGAGAGCGTGGAACGGCAGCTTTCCCGAAATGTGCATGAGCGTAGAGGTGTTTCTGTCGCGGTAACAACAAAATCTTGGTAAAAAGCGCCTCGGGACTCCGGGACGCTGCCTCATAATTCGTTTGCTAACCGGCACTTCGCTCATTCCCGCCAACGAAAGAGGAACGGAGGCGCCGCTGCCGCGGGGAACGCGGGCCGCGGCTTTTGCATCCGCAGCGCAAGCGGCATGCGTGCGGCGAAGTATTCAAGCTTCTTGCGCCGGTCCGGTCACGCGGCGCAAAATCTCATTTCGGTTCAGTAAGGAAGTCCAGAAACC
>JAFZQQ010000169.1 GCA_017620315.1 Oscillospiraceae bacterium
GCCCTGAACGCGCACGGGCAGAAGCACGACCTTTGTGAGCGGCCAGCGCGCGCCGAGAATACGGATCATATCATGCACCGCCGCCCCCGCCGATGAGGTGATGATCGCTATCGTCCCAGGATATCGCGGCAGCGGCTTTTTGTGCGCAGGATCGAACAACCCCTCGGCGTCGAGCTTCGCCTTGAGCTGCTCAAACGCGACATGCAGGTCGCCCGCGCCCTCTGCGGTCAGCTCGCTGACGTAGAGCTGATACGCGCCGTCGCGCGGAAAAACAGATATGCGCCCGAACGCGATGACCTTCATACCGTTCTCCGGGTGAAATCGAAGCTTTGCGGCATTTCCCTTAAACATCACGCAGCGCATGGCGCCCTCGGAGTCCTTGAGCGTAAAGTAGTGGTGCCCCGAGGGATAGAGCTTGTAGTTCGATATCTCGCCGCGCACGAAGATCTCCTGAAGCTGCGGCACGCTGTCAAGCAGCGTCTTTATGAAGCTGTTTGCCTCTGAGACGCTGAAAATCATCTGCGGCTGAGCTGCCATTTGTCCGCCTCCACGTCGTCCTGCTGTTTTGTATCACAGCGCCTTTTCACAATGCTCCATGCACCATTCCGCCTCATCGCGCCCAAACCAGCCCTCACCGTCGCGCACGCGCGGGTACAGGCGGTGAAGCGCGTCCTTTTCGCCGTCCGTCAGCTCCTCATAGTCGTAAACCTCACGCGGCGTCTCAACGGCAAGATACTTGTGGTCGCCGTCTCCGCGGCGAAAAACGCCCACCACTCTGACGCTCACACGATCGCCGAGCCCGAACGTTCCGTCGCTGAGCAGCAGGCAGTCCCAATGGGGCTCCGGCGGCGTACCGGAGCCCTCGATCCAGCCGTAAGGATAGGGAAAGCCTCGCTCGTGGAACAGCGAGCCGTATTCACTTTCGATAAAGTCCTTCGTTTCGGGACGATAGATCATCCGCATCGGATAAGCAAAGGTCTGCTCGATGATCATGTACATGGCCTTTCTCCTCATTGTTTTCTATTCGCAAAAGGGGCTGACTCAAAATCAGTTTGGGAGCAATCCTACGCGGGATCGTATCCCGCCCTCTCCGCCAGATTTGAGTGGAAAGTGTCCAGTGATGGGCGCTTTTCACTTTTTCTACACGGATTACCCGACGGGGTTTTGCTTCCAAGCATTCAAGAGGCGTTTAATCCAAGGCCGGTTAATCAATTAACTATGTGCGTTTCAGATTCTGCGAGAGAATCAATAAGTGTTCTCAATCATATCCTTTTGAACGCCATAAACGCAAGCCCTTGAAAGCCCTTGGACCTCAACGGTTTCCGAGGACCGGCGGCCGGCACGAGGCAGAGACGGTCTGCCGCCCGGGCGGTTTTTCGGACACTTACCATCCGGGAGGCAGCTCGGTGTACTCGGGGTCCAGGATCCCCTCATAAGTGGGGATGCGATCCGCCAAAAAGGGGACGTAGCCGTATTGGCGGTAGAAATAGCCCAGTTCCGCAGAGATGCCGAAATAATAGGGCCTGAACGGGCGCTGAGAGTTGGTTTCATCCTTGGTGGGGTCAAACAAGTACCACTGTCCGTTCACCTTCGCCAGATTCCATGCATGGTTGCCGTTGAGAGACAGCCCATCCACATACATACATTCGATCCCCGCCAGATTGAAGAGAGTGGCCAGAGCCTCGGCATAACCGGTGCAGACCGTCCTGTTCTTCACCAGCGCGTCGTACAGGACGTCATAGTCGCCGAGATAATAGTCGCCGTAATCGTACCGCACGTTTCTACAGACGTACTCGTATAGATACTTGGCCCTTCCCAGCTCGTCAATATCTTCGGGCATCTCCGCCACAATCTGCCGCGCAAGGTCCACAGCCTGGGTGTGTTTGTCCATATCATCCTTACTGCGGACGGAGAGCACGACGGTCAGAAAACGGAAGGTCTCCCCGTCTGGGCCTTCCAGGTCCTTGGTGGTGGAGTATTGCCGGGTGCATCCGTACATCATAAAGGTGTAATAGAGATAGTCGTTCGCTTCCGTGAGATCCTGCTTCCGCAGATCGGAAGTGGGGAAAGCGAAGTTATGGCAGCCCAGCGCCATGGCCATGTCGTAGGCCGCAAAGAGCAGGTCGTATCGCTCGTCCAGCAGATCATGAAAATAACGGCATCTGGGCAGAGGCCCCAAGTCCGCCGCCCGCTGCAGCAGTTCTGGGACGGTCATCACCGTCACGTAGGACTCTCCGTCCTTGCCGGAGAAATAAAAGCCCACCTGATCCTGCTCCAACCATCCGTCCTCCGGAAGCTTCCGATCTCCAAAAACGCTTCTCCAGGACGTGCCGCAGCGGTTTTCATCAGCCGCTGGGGAGGTTTCCGGCGCGGAAGATTCCCGTGTGGTCGTTTCCGGTGCCGGCGTCGATCTGCAGCCGGAGAGCGGGGCAGCCATCAGAAGGATCGCCAGCAGCAGGGCGAGGGTTCGGATTTGCCTGGTCATTTCGGATCCTCCTTGATGATAGAGCAGTAGTTTTTTGTGACCATCTCCAAGGTCATGTGCTGCACCGCAAGCAGGGCTTGAAGCTGCCGGACACCGCAGCCGCAGCGTCCTCGGGTTTCTTCTTGACATACATTTTCATACAACCATCTTTCATATTCCGTTTTTCACCTGTGCTGTACCGGGTCCTTCGGCAATGGGATCAGATTTTTGCACTGAGCTTGACTGTTACAATAATTGGTGCAGCCGTAGAAGCATCTAAATTGCGATTTTTCCATCCTGCTTATTATTGCTGTCTATGACGCTCATCGCGATAAACGCGATGAGCATACCGAACGGGCATCTCCCTTTTGGTCTATTATCCCAGAGATTCCGGCGAATGTCAAGCGCTGTGGGATCGGATCAAAAGGCCGCCTTCGACAGGAAATATGAAAAGAAGGGGCTGTCTCACTAAGGCCCCACAAAAAAGCAAAAATGACGGCAGCCGGCTCTAAACAAGAGTCGGCTGTCCGTGAGATCGAGCGGGCGTGCAGGGAGAACGTCTGCTTCATGTACCTGCTGGAAGGATATCCGCCGCCGCGAAAACATGCCCTATGACGCGGAAACGGGCAGCTATACCTGCGCGGGCGGAAAGCAGATCACCTTCGACTATGACAAAAAAGGCCAAGTCAAAGAATGGCTTTGAGCTTGGCCTGCAATGCTCTCAAGCTGCATCATAAACTCCAAGCGAACCGCTTGGGAACGGGGTCTGTGATTCCGAAGGGATTTCCGGCGGGATTATAACCGAAAAAGCAAAATAATCCACAATCCAGAGGGTGCCGATACGGTATTCTCCAGAAATGATACGCTTTTTTGCTGTCTTTCCGCGCAGTTTTCCACATTCCTCGGATATAAAAGGAGGCGTTGCCTCAATTCAGCTTAGTTAGCTGTTTTGAGACAACGCCCTTTATTGCTCTTCTGCGATCTCTCCACGCACAAAGCTGCCGAGGATCCCGTTGATGAATTTTACCGTTTCCGGCGTTTCATACTTCTTCGCGATCTCCACAGCCTCGTTTATCGCGGCGCCGTTTGGAATATCCGGCCTGTAGAGCACCTCGTACATCGCCACGCGCATAATGGCTCCCGCAACGAGCGGGATACGCTCGAATTTCCATCCCTTTGCGTACTTAGCGATATACCCGTCCAGCTCCGGAGCATGCTCCGCCACGCCGGTGACCACACCCCGGATATACTCCGCCTGCGTGGGGCCCGGCGCCTCGGCGTAAAGCTCGTCCTCCCCCGCGAGGGTTTCAAAACGCTCGCCGCTGAGTCTCTCGTCTAAAAGCCCCTGCACGGAGCGCTCGGTAAAGCTCAGCTCGTAGGCGAGATGAACGGCTATCTCTCTTGCGGTATTACGCGTCATAAACTCTTTGCCCTCTTCAGTCGTTGAAGCTGATGCCGCCGACGTGGACGTTGACCTCCTTGACCGTGAATCCGGTCATGCCTCCCACCGCGTTGGCAACGCTCTCCTGCACCTTCTCAGCCACCTCCGGGATGGCGTAACCGTAGCGCGCCATAAGATAGAGGTCGATAACGATGGCGTCCTCCACCTTTTCAACGCGCACGCCGCGCACAGCCTTCTTGCCAGAAAGCTGCTCGGTAACGTTCTGGCTCATCGCGCCGACGCCCTCGACCTCCTTCACGGTGTCTGCCACGATGGCGGCGACGACGTCCTCTGCGATGTTGATCGTCCCGTTTTCTTCGATACGGCTCAAATACTCAGTCATGAAAAAACTCCTCGCGTCCAATGATCTTTCATAGTATTTTATCATCATATCACGCAAAATACAACCGAAATTTTAGCCGTTGTTTTTGTTTCGAAAGGGCTTGTTTTTGTCATTTTCGCGATATATAACGAAATAATTGAGTTATGAAATATTTTTGCAGGGAGTGTGCCCCATGAAAAAACGCCTGTTGCCCGTCCTGATCTTCTTCCTTTCGCTTGCGCTCACGTTCCCCTCCGCGGCCTCGGACGCCTTCCGTCTGAGCGTCGACGCCAACGGGCGCGTCTCCGCCTCGGCGTCC
>JAFZQQ010000170.1 GCA_017620315.1 Oscillospiraceae bacterium
CTCTTTCTCCCGCGAAGCTCCTTGATGATCTCCACGGCGATGTAGATCAGGTTGCCCGCGAAGATAATGCCTGCGGGAGCAATCACAAAGATCAGGACAAACTTTGAAACATACCCGCAGAAAGCGTCTTGAATGATTTGCGTCACAGCGTCCTCACCTCATTCGACAGCAGTTTTTCCCTCGCCGCCATCCGGCGCTGGCGGTTTGTCCTATTTATTCTGAGGGAAATACTTCAACAGGGCGAACTCTATAGCCAGACAAATCGTTATTCCCGCGCCTGTCAAAGAATAGTAATTGACTCCAAACACAAGAGGTGTCAGAGACGCGATAGAAGCCGCCAGAGATATGATGATTGCGCATTTATCAGCCTTTGCATTGCCCTTGACCATGAAAACGCAAACCGCCGCAATCAGCAGGCAAGTAAGAACAGCCGTAAGGAATGGGCCGAAGTTTGCATAGCCAAGCGGCGTCAAATCAAAATACGAGAAGGTCTCCCTGACTCTGTCCGTTGGATTTGGTGCGAAGATGCAGACAGCGCCCGTTGGAAGCAGTTCCAAAATGAACGCCGCAATCGGGAATAGTATAATAGAAAATCGACCAAATCGTTCGTTTTTTACTTTCATCAGGCTTCAGCCTTCCTTCTTGTTGTTACTCGGCATATACCAGCTCATACTGTGGAAAAGCAGCGCTGATTGTCTGCTCTATGTTCTCCTTCTGATTTGAGGTGAATTCTTTCCCCTCCGCCACGGCGACCAGTACGGCAACCGGTTCCACAGTCACATCAATGGTCACGTCCCGCACATTTTCATATTGCTTCAGCGCCGCGGCGAGTTGCTCTGTCATGTCTTCCCGAGCCATTGATTCTTTTGCAAAACAATCCTGCAGCTGTTGATAAGCGGCTTTGTCAGTGTCGATCCAGAAATTCCGTGAGTCAGGATTGCCAACGATGACCTCCCCGTCACATCCAATGACGATTTCCGTAGTTTCCTCATTGGAAAGGGCCAAGTGGAAGAAAAAGAATTGATCCGGCATGGTATTCTGCTCTTTTCCACGCTCTATAGAGATTGGCGACAGCAGGCCATTCAGGGTGTCCTCAGTAATTGAGAAAGACAAGTACCTGCCTGTTCCGTCGTTTTCGCCATACTCCGCAATCTTGATTCGCGCGTTGGTAAGGTCGATACCCGTTGCTTCATAAAAGCCTTTTGACGGTTGTTTACACGCAGCGAGTGACAGCGCGAGCATCAGAGCAAGAGCAATTGCTGCTATCCTTTTTTTCATCATTTCAAGACCTCGGTCATAAGCTCGCTGCGTTTTTCCCCGACCTTATGGTTTAGCTGGATCTGCTCCACCGTGATCGCGCCGTCTTCTGGACAGTTCAGCTCGTTCTCATACGCAGCCAGAACAATGGTATCTCCCACATGAAGATCACGGATCGAGATATCTTCTAAAACGCTTTCCTGCTCTGTCTGATCCACATAGAACACTTTATAAGTATTAAGCGCCTTGTTGCAATCGATCAGGCATCTGTCACCGAAATAGTCGTTGGTTGCATCCAAGCCCTTCACGTATATGTACCGATTGTCAGCGTCAATCTCCAGTATCTCCGCGTCTAAGCCAAGGTGAAGAACGTCCTTACCGTTCTCGCCAAAATGATTTCCGCACCCGGCAAGGACAACGGCCATGCAAAGCGCGAGAAAAGAAGCTGCTATTTTTCTCATCGTCTCAGTCCTTTTCGATTTATCGCTTGCCGCTATCCAGTGCGTTCTATCCCTCGCCGCCGTTATTCGTGTCGGTGCTGCTCTGATTTTCATTGCTCTCTGTTGTAATGTAGCCTTTGATGGTCATGACCAAGCCGGCGAGGCAGAATATCAGTCCAACTTCTAACCCATCAAACCAGAAGCACGCGAAACCAAGCAAAATCAGGTTTGTTCCGAGGAGTATCTTCTTTATCGCTTCCATCTTAATAACCTCCATCATTTTCGCCGTCGTCCGCTTCCGCCGCGCCGCCCGGAAGCTCACCGCTCTCCGGCGCGCTTTCCTGCTGCCGAATCAGCTCACGGTAGAACGCAGCGTTTGCCGCGTTGCGATACGGCGTCAGAAACAGGTAGCCAACGCAAAGGACTGCCATCAGCGGCAGCAGCCAGGACATGGCGCTCAGCAGCTCCGCAACGCCCATCGTTGACGTGTCATAGTGAAACACGAAATAAACATAGGCGGCAAACGCCGGTGCGGAAGCGAGCAGATCCCATCCGATGAAGCTGAAGCCAAGGCAGAAATAATCCCACTTCTTCCCGTCCATCATGCGGCGCGACTCCGTGATCGCCTCGTTCGGCGTCATTTCGGGGTGTTCGTAGAGGATATAAGGCGTCATGGCATATGCGTAGGTCTTGATGATGCCGGGGATCAGGAGCAGCAGCGTCCACAGCAGAAGATAGATGTCCATCAAAAGCTGCATCAAGAACCCCTGCCCAAATCGATCAAGCTGTGAGAACAGGTCGCGCGTCTCCGCGTTCTCACGGTCGATGAGCCGCAGATTGAAACGCGAGTAGCCCAGCTGCACCACGCCGCCGATAATAAAGCATACGAGTGTCCAGAGCAAAAGCAGTCCCAAAACCGTAAATACCGCCGGACGCATTTGGAACCACGCCTCGCTTCTCAGAAATCCCCGCACATCCTGCGCTCGGAGATTCCTTACCAGATTGGAAAGATTGACGTGTTCGCTTGCCACGCCCACGCCGAGCAGTCCAGCCAGGTAGCCTGTCCATACCGCCGTGCGCCACTTGCCGCGAAGCGCCTCGCGCGCCTCGGCCCTGAAATCCGCTGAATGCTTCATAAAACGAGTGTCCTCCTATTTCTTTCTGCTGTCCAACAGGATAAAGTAACCGCAGCTCACAAGAAGGCTGCAACAAAGCAGGAGCGGCAGTAGTATTTGACCTGTTTCTCCCATGTTTGGTTCCCCCTCTGCAATGGAAAAATCAATTCAACCGTCTGTTTTGTCATTCCATATCAATAACGCTTAATCAAGAAATAATCGGACAAGGTTTTTAATAATATTCCTAAATTTGTCACTTTACACAAAGATCATCATGTGATTCTGTTTAAGATGCCCGTCTCGAACCGAGCCGGGCATCTTATCTTCAGGCAACAGCTATTCGTCCTCCTATGGCGCGACAGCTTCTTCACCGGTGCCAGGCTCCGTGGGGGAATACTCCGACAAGCAGGAAAGCCGGAACTCATCCCTGCCGTTTTGCAGAATCACATACGCAACATCGTCAAGCAGCAGCGGCGCGTTAAAATTATAGTTCATATAGCCCTGCGCCCCCATGCTCCCCTGACCGATGCCGCCCATGTCTGCTTGAGCCTGAATCTCGTTACCGTCCTTCATCATCACCGTCACATCAAAGTGGTCGGCGGCACCGTTTGCTACGCTCTCGGAGCGATACTCGCAGGTGATTCCAAAGGGGCGCAGTTCAAAGGAAGTGATGACAATATCCATGTATTCGACAGGCCCGTTCAATGCTCCCTTCTTTGCCGAAAATGCAACAGGCTCCTTGATTAGCTCGGCTGTGTCGTTCATTGGTGTCAGAGGAAACGCAAAATGCCATTCTCCCTCTGCTTGAAGTAAATCATCATAAATATATTTAGCTTTCTCCGGGTCTTGCCGCGAAATCATCAAATTTCGCAGAGTAACATTCCATACCTCGCCGTCCGTAAAGGGGTGATCTCCTCCAACTGTTTGTTCGCAAAAAACAATAGTCGCCGTATTCTCCTTATCATCGCCGTCCTCAAGCGGACGCCACCCGCCGCCGCGCATACCGTAGCACACATCCGACGGGTCAACTGCCGAGCTATGATAGCTCTCGCTTTCAAAAAAGCACCATCCATCTTCCTCGTTCGGGAAATCCAAAGTAACGCCCTCCGGCGCAACAACACGAACCTTGAGATACAGATCCCAGTCGTCACACAGCGCAGCTTCCATCGTAACGGTGTAGTCATTGACTGTAACGCTCTGCCCGATGCCCACGGTTTTTTCCTCAAGGTATTGCACCTGCTCCGGCGTCAAGCTGCCTTTCTGCTCAAAAAACGATTGAAATGCGTTGGTTGCGATAGCGTAGACAATCGTGCCGAGAGCCAGCATAAGCACCGCGGCAAGCATCAACACACCAAACTTTCGGTCTATCCAGCGACCGCTTTTCTCCTGCTCGCTTTCAGACTGCCAGGCTTTCGCGTCATATATAGCGTCATCATCAATCATGCCAATGGCATCGAGAATGGTTTCATTGTTCATCGAAGTGTCCCTCCTTCGCCAGATGCTGTTTCAGCTTATTCCTCTGCCGATGCAGTATCATTTTGACCTTACTCTCTGAAATGTCGAATTGCTGCGCAATGGATTTGATAGAGTCCAAGTACCAATAGCGGCAGATAAAGATGCGCCGCTCCTGCGAGGGCATCTGCAGAATAAAGCGGTTGATGATGCTCCCCAGCTCTTCCGCTTCGATCTCCCGCTCCACGCTGTTTTCTGACGGTACGCAGTCCACAAGCTCATCGAGAGCCAGCGCGATCTCGCCGCCGCCGCGCTTTTCGGCGGTGCGTTCCCGCCATCTGTCGATGGACAGCCGCCGCGTGATCTTTCCCAAAAAGGTGGAAAGGATCGACGGTCGGTGCGGCGGCATGGTATTCCATGCGTCCAGCCATGTGTCGTTTACGCTCTCGTCCGCGTCCTGTTCGTCTGAAAGGATATGAAATGCAATCGCGTAACAGTATTTCCCGTACTTCGTTGCGGTTTCTGATACTGCGTTTTCAGAGCGCGCCCAGTATAAATCTACGATCTGCGCGTCCTCCATCTTAGTTCCTCCGTTCCCCGCGGCGCTTTGTTGGCCGCTCTGCCTATCTACTCGTAAAAAAGCAGATTTGGTCACAAAATTTTTCACTTTTATTGTAGATGCCCGTCTCAAATTGAGGCGGGCATCTTGCGGATAAACTCACGGCTATTTTGCCGTTTCGCACAGTGAAACGCTCTCAGCCATGCGCAGCAGCTCTTGGTCGCTGAAGAAACCATCCAACAGGAATTTCAGGTTGCACTTCTCGTCGATCCATACGATCGCGCTGCTCATATCCTTGTCAAGCGAGTGGAACAGCTGTCCCGGGCAGCCATTGACTTTGACCTCCGAGACCACCACATCCTCCGTGGAGACCGACATCGCCGCGCCCTGCATCATCGGCTGATACTCGAACCAGAGATAGTCCCCGTCGTCATTTCTGTATCGTTCGCTGTGTTCAGCGGCATGGCTCTCTTCAAGCAGCGCATACCCCTCCGGCATTGCTGTGATCTCGTATTTCGGCAATGCAATTTCGCCGCCACCTGTCTGAGTGACACTTTGCGCCATGGTCAAAAGCTCGTCTTTACCAAAGAAGCCTGAAATATCGAACTCCAAATTGTTCTTCTCGTCGATCCAGACAATGATATTGTTTGGATCAGTATCTCGCGGACAATATACCTTCCCCTTGCAGCCGTTTACCGTGACCTCATAGACCGTCATACCCTCTGTATCCTCTTGGATCGCAAGCGCGCTTCCCTGCGTCATCCGCTGGTATCCAAACCAGAGAAGCTCACCGTCATCGTTCACATAGCCGAAATCGCTGCTGCCCGGTATGATGTACTCCCCGTACGGTTCATAGCCTTCAGGCATCATCGTTACCTCGTATTTTGGCAGATACGCCCCCGGATCGTCCGCCTGCGCGCCGGAAAAGCGATAGACGATTTGGGTATCATACCATTCGATCGCCCAGTTGATGATTCCCGCTCTGACCGCCGGGCTGACCGCCATCAGCGCGCCAAGGGACAGGGCGCAGGTCAGTACGATCACGGCGGCAGCACGGGCAATACGCTTCCAAACAGGGCGGCGTTTCCGCTTCACCCAGCCTTGCGGATCGCTGAGCATTGCGGTCATCTGCCGCCGGAGGCGAGGAGAGCTGTCTACGCTTGTCGTGTCGTTCAGCTCCGCAGCGAACTCGGCAGCAGCAGCGTCCAGCAGGAAATCGCGCAGCATCGTGTCATCCGTCATACCGTATAGCCCTCCTTCCTCAACTTTTCCGTAAGCAGCCTGCGCCCTCTGGAGATCCGTGCGCTCGCGGCGTCTTCGGAAATGCAGAGCGCCGCCGCGATCTCCCGCGTACTCATTTCCTCCACAAACCGCATTTCCAGCGCCGCGCGGTAGGTCTCCGGCATGGCACGGATCATCTCGATCACAGAGGCAGAGTCGTCAGATCCGTTCTCTTCCGCGAGCGTTTCATCCAACGGTACTTCCCTGCCGCGTCTGCGGAGCATGGTGATGGATTCGTTCTTCACTATAATAACGAGATAGGCGCCCCGTTTCTGACAAGGAATTTCAAAAATTCTTGAAAAACTTTCGACGACACGCAGCCACGCGCTCTGCACGGCGTCCTCCGCGGCGTCCGTGTCGTTAGGAAAATAACGCCGGGCAACACGCAGCATCGCGTTCTGATACTGCTTGTAAAGGTCGTATAACGCCCTGCGGTCGGCTTCGTCCGAGAGCGTAGACAGAAGAAACAAGAGCATAGCGTCCTCCTGGCGGGAATGGTCTGCATTAGTATATCATAAAGTCAGGTGTTGGCAAGAGCAAGGCGAGAAGCAAGGCACCCTCACGGTGAAACCATCACTCGTGAGGGTGCAAGTTGTAGAGTATTCTTCACTCAAACTCCGATAGTGTAAATGATCCGTCGTTGCCAAGGCCGCCGTAATCGGCGTTGTATTGTGCCATACTGTCCAGCAGTTCGCGGCGCTGCGCGGCGGTCAGCTTCGCCATCTCGGCGCGTATCTCGTCCGTGGGCTTTTGGGCGAGCATTTGCAACAGTCGGAAGTCATGGGTCTCGCCGCCCGTCAGCTCGTACAGCGCAATTATTTGCTCGGTGGTAAGCGGGAATTCCTGCGGATAATCATAGCCAATGTCATAGGGCAGCCATACGTTGGAGCCGCCTGTGTTCATGCCGAGATAGCGCCACACGCCGTCCCGCAGCCCGACGACGACCTCGCCGCCCCAACCGTACCAGCCCTTGTATTGGCCGTCCGCGATTGGCTCGTCCAGACCCGCGCCCGCCTCAAAGTACAGCTTGTTGCTCTCGTCCAGCTTCAGCGCAAGCCCCATGCCGAAGCAGAAATTGGGGTAGTCCTCTCCATAGTAGGCGTCAAAAACGCTTGTTCTGTTCACCGCCGCGTCGTGAGGTGAAAAGTCGCACCACTTGGGATGCTGCCGCAGTATGGCGGCATACTGCCCCGCGATCTGCCGCGCAATCTCCTCATAGTCCGTTACCGTGCCGGGTACAGCAATCTCCCGCAGTGGGCGGTCAAGCTCCGCGCCGCGAGCGTACTGCTCCAGAAAAAATTTGTACAGCGAACCGACCCAATCCAAACATGATATACCGCTCAGCCAGTGCTCCGTGCCGCTTTCGCGCTCCGTCCAATGCAGAATGTCATCGCCGTAGATTTCAAAGCTCTCCTGCTTGTTCCAGATTTGCAGCACTCTGTCCGCCGCCTGCGCCGCAGTGATCTGCGAGTCGCTGAGCGGCGACCAGACAAACGCGGTCTCCAGCACATACCCGGTAGCAAACTCTATGTTTTGTATCGGCTGCGGCTCTATCGTATATTCGTTTGTGCTTCCGTCTGCGGTGACGCGGAGGAAAAACGGCGTCAACCCCTCCGAATCCACGGTGCCAAACACCGCGTCCGCCGCCGCGCGAAGCTGCCAGGAAACCGTATCTGCTTCATTCTGTGTCGTTTGCTCGATCTTCACCTGTACAGTGCTGCCCGAGGCACGGTTAATGCTCCGAGCCATCGCTTCGAGTATCGCGGGCTCAAGTCCCGCCATGTCTGAGCGGATCTGTACGCTCGGATCGTACTGCGTCCAAACGAGGAAGACCCTGCCATCCGGCGCCTCGACAAACCGCTCAGCCTGTCCGTCCGCAAGCATCGGGCGCTCCGCCGCCATTTCCTCCCGGGATGCCTCGCGGATCAGCAGCGTCGAACCGGTGTTGTAAGCGGATATCCAGCGTGCCGTGCCGCCGCTGCTTGCCTCAGACCATCCCTGCACCGGTATATAGATATACCAGCCGTCGCTGTCTCTGCGGTGCGCGGGTATGCTGTTCCCGCCCACCGTCAGGTCGGTGGTATACAGCGGCAGATCGAGATCGTTTTCCTTCACATAGAAGTCGTAGAGGATTTCATCGGCGCTCTCTTCATAATAGTAAAGTCCGCCGCGATCGTCGTTGTTCGGTTGGTCAAAGAGCACGTCCACGCTTCCGTCGTCGTAGCGCAGCACAACGAGCGAATGTCCGCCCTGGCCTTCCAGATCGTACCAGAGTTCATCATCCTCGTACATACCGCCTGCGAGGGCAGCATCCTCGGGCAGCACGTCGAGCTTCAGCTCCATGATATAATTGTAGAGCACCAGCGTGCCGTTTGGCGCAAGCCCGGGCAGCTCCGCCTCCATGTCCAGAAATCCGCGCGTGTCCTCCACGTTCGCGTTTTTTTCTCCGCTGCCGTCAGCGGCAGAGTACGTCACGGTCGTCATTCCGGCGCGCACGGCGGCAAGGTAGTCCTCCACACTCGCATACGCACCGGTTGCAGCCTGTGTCGCCTTTCCGTCGGTCTCCGTTTTCTTCGCGCCCGTAAACGTCGCCGCACAGGCAATGCCGCTTAGCGCCAGTACAAGGGCAAGCGCGATGGCGACGGGGCGCTTGTGCTCCGCAATGCGCTGGATACGATCCTTCATCTGCCGTTTGCCCGCCGTCATGGTCGTGGCGGTCAGCATCGGGTTACCGTCGCGCCGCACCGGGATCAGCGCCAGCAGCGTCTCACCGTAGGGCGTGCGCGCGGACTCACCGAGCTGCGCAAGCGTTCCCTCGTCACAAGCAAGCTCACAGTCCGCCTTGGAGCAGTAGGCTGCAAGCCACACCAGCGGGTTAAACCACCAAATCACCAGGCACACGCTCCGCACAAGCGACCACAGCGGATCAAGGTGCCGCGCGTGGGTCTCCTCGTGCGCGATGACATAGCGCAGGCGGTTTTCATCCTTCGCCGCCTCGCTTGTGACGTAGATTGCGGGGTGGAACATCCCAAACAGGCAGGGCGACGGGATATCGTCGCAGAGATAGACGGGGTATTTGCTCTCCGCGCCGTCCAAAGAAACGCGGGTGCGGCGCAGCTTGCGGGCAAAACGTAGATTTGCGGCGAGGAACCACAGCGTCATAGAAGCCATACCGACATACCACAGCGGCTCGGTCACGTTCCTTACCTTCAATGTGGTCTGCATCCGTTCGAAACGCTCCGGCGCGACGTTCTCAGCCACGGTCACCGGTGTTTCGGGCATGAGCTTGCCGCGCTCATAACCCTCAACCATGTCCTGTGATGCGTGCCAAATCTGATCGACGCCGCGTATTGCCTCAATGTTCTGCACGGTCTCGGTCCTCTCCGCCGCGCTCAACACGTTGTGCTTCATCGCAGGCAGATTGGCGGGGATCAGCAGCCGCAGCGCGACCAGCAGCCAGAGTGCATACTGCACGCGGCGTGAGATCGTGCCGCGAAACAGGAACCGCAGCAGCAGGATAGCAATAATCAGAACCGAGGATGTGATCAGAATATCCTTCATTTCCCCTCACCCGCTTTCTTGAGAATTTCGGACAGCTCGTCGATGTCCTCTTTCGTAAGCTTGTGGTCGTCCACCAGCGCGCTCATCATCAGGCCGAGCTTTCCGCCGTAGACGCGGTCGAGAAAGCTGGCGGTCTCCTCGCGCCGCGCATCCTCCCGCGCGATAACGGGCGAATAGTGCCGTGTGCGCCCGCTCTGCTCCCAGCGCACGGCGTCCTTCCCTTCCAGCCGGGTCAGCATCGTGATAATCGTGTGTTTCGTCCAGCCGGTGTCTTCCTCCAGCGCGCGTGTAAGCTGCATCAGCGTCATGGGTGCGTGATCCCAGAGCTGGTTCATCAGCTTCCACTCCATATTCGACAGCGAAACCTTCATAAAAAAGCCCTCCAAAAAAGTAGGTTGACGTTTGTTTAACTTAAAACTAGCACACTGTTAAACGATTGTCAACCATCTTTTTCACTTTTTTCTTTTGAGCCGAAGCCTGAGATCGTCTTTCGTATGATCTGCGTCCAAATCATGGATGCGGATCATATTGACCATCTCGCATCAATGAAGTTCTCGCCTTCCGCCCTTTGGAACCCCATACGTTCGTATAAGCGCAGCGCGGGCGTGTTGTCAACATCGACCTGTAGTGTCATTCCCTTCGGCGCGTTCATTTCCAGCGCCTTTGCCATCAGCTTTGCACCGTACCCCTTCCGACGAGACTGCTCGCTTACATACAAATCCGCGATGTTGTTTATCTCTTCGCAGTGCGTGAAATCCAGATATCCTACAACACAGTCACCTTCCAGGGCAACCAGCACATGAAATGTCTCGGGCTCCGCCACGATCATCTCGCCCGTCCAGTAGTTATCGTCGCCGTGATGATGCAGCGCATAATACTGTTCCCGATATGGCTCGGATAGCAGCTCGATCCCATCGGTGTCACAGAGCGCCGGTAAAGCGCGCAGCTTCATGTTCTGCTGTTCCGGGAAAATGTCAGCGCCAAACTCTTTTAAGATGGCTTTCAACAATTCATTTTGCGGGCTGAAGGTAAACTCAGCCTGATAGGACGGATACTGCTCTTTCAAATAGTCAAGCATCTCACGGCAAGCAGCTTCTGAATCGGAAAGCCATTTATGCTTTTCCAACAGGCGGTCTTCTTCATAAATGTCAAAAGTAAAAATACCCGTCAGCTCTTCACCGGAATCTGCGACAAAGCCGAGCTGCGCTTCGTGCAATTCCAGCCCGTTTGCTTCATGCGAAAGAGTATCAAATAAGTGTTCCCTTGAAAAATGGGATTGCAGATAGTTATTATACGATTTTGTGTCATTGAAACGATGAATCAATGCAGCATTCCTCCTCGTCGCAGCCTGAAACCGTCAGTCAATGTTTCTCCCCTCCCAATCACGGATGTAGATCAAGCTGCGCTCCAGCCCCGGCACCTCTTCCATGGCAAGGGAGATCAGTTTGTTTTGCCGTGTCTCGTCCAGAACATCGGTATCCACGTTGATATCGACTTCGATGATCTGTCCGCTGTCCGCGCTGCTTAGCGTAACCAGCGCGTTCCGCACCCAATCAAGGTTTTCTACCCTCGCTTGCAAGGCGTCCTCCATTTCCATGAGGCTCTTGTCATACTCCACCACCGGAGCCGCGTTTTCACTGCCTGTGTTGGGTGTGTTCGGCTGGATGTGCGCGCCCTCCCTTGCCTGGATGCCCGCCGCGACCTTGAGCATTTCATCGATATCGAGACTGCCGCTGAGAGAAAACTGGCAGCCTTCTTTCGCAAAGCAGACGAAGTTGGTATCTTCTCTGGTGAACCAGTAGCCCTCCGCTTCGCCCAACTGCAAAGGATGCAGCTCGGCGCCCTCCGTGTCCAAGTATTCTCTTTGATCCGCCGGAAAAATCAGGACGTCGAACCCCTGTGTGCCGTTCACTTCGTAGACGCAAAATGCGTAGAACGAGCCGCTGCCATCATTGATCAGCTCCGTGCCCTCGGGCAGATAGGTCAGCTCATAGGCAAGCGGGTTCGCCAGCATGAGGTTCGCTCTCCGAACGCTCACCGCCACCTTGAACAGCTCGTCGATGTCTACCGTGCCGCTGATGGAGAACTGGCAGCCGTCCAGCGCAAAGCAGACGTAACTAAGCTCTTCCTTCGAGAACCAGTACCCCTCCAGCTCGCCCATCCTCAGCTCATGCAGCTCGGCGTTCTCCGTATCCACATAGACGCGATACTGCTCCGGGCAGATCGTAATGTCGATCTCCTGCGTGCCGTTTACTATATAGCCATAATCCTCGAAATCATCATCAATTATCGTATCGACCAGTTCCGCGCCCTCGGGCAGATAGGTGAAGTAGAAGTCTCTCGGGTCGCCGTAGGCTCTGTCCACTCTGATTACGCTTTGCGCGACCTTGAGCAGCTCGTCGATGTCGACCGTTCCACTCAAAGAGAAATGATAACCGTCCAGTTCAAAGCAGACATAGCGAAGCGTGTCCTTGGCAAACCAGTATCCTTCCAGGTATTCCGTCCGAAAATCATGTAGTTCGGCGTTTTCCGTATCCACATAGATTTTTTGACCGTCCGGGAAGATCATAATATCAATGTACTGCGCTTTATTTATTTCATACTCGCGCTCTACATAGTAGCCATTATCATAATTATCAGTCAGCTCCGCGCCATCCGGCAGATAGGTAAATAGAAAGCCTTGCGCGGTCGCCGACGTATAGTCCACGCTGTCTTTTACCTGGAATACGGAGTATTCTCTGTGTTCCTCGATGAACCACGAGAGCACGCGCTCGCGGAACTCCGCGCTCACAGCCATGAGCATACCGATCAGCAGCGCCGCAAGGATTGCCGCAATCAAAAGCGCACGCCCTACCGTCCTGATCCTGCGTTTGCCCCGGAACGGGACAATCTTGTCCTCCGTGACGGTCTCGCCCATCTCGATGCGCAGATATTCCTCCATCATGCTCTTGCAGGCGCTTTCCAGCGAGGCGTCCGAAATAAGCTCGTCCTCCCCCAGCCCCATGCAGTCGGAAAGCAGGCGGCGATAGAAGCGGAAGCGTCCTTTGGCATCCTCTATATCATATAATTCCTCGGTGTCCGCGGGCGAGAGCCGGAAGCTGTACCGATTCAGCAGGAGGACAACGGCCTCATGCGGGAGCAGCAGCATTTTCCGGCTCAACTCCTCGATCCTAGAGCGCGGCAGATCGACTGAGGCGCCGGGCATGGGCTCGGAGCAGCCAAGGGCTTCGGCGTCATGCTTAAGACTGAGCGCGGACGCTTCGCGCAGACAGTCCCGCAAAGTCATTTCCATAGCCTACTCCTCCCCGTACATCGTTTTCAGCTTGCTCGCGAGCCTTTGACCGCGTTTTCTCGCCGTATCCTCCGAGATACCCAGCAATTCGCCGATCTCGGCGTAGCCCATCTCCATCTCGTAGCGCATCTGAACCAGGCGCTTGTCCTCGGAGGGCAGCGTGTCGATCAGCTCGCACATCCTATGCGCGTCCGCGTGGCGGATGTAGGCGTCCTCCACGTCGTCGTCTGCCGCCGTTCCCTCCGCTTCGATATCCTCTGTGCTGATCAGCTTTTGGGAGCGGCGGATCGCATCGATGGAAGCGTTCTTCACTATAGTAACGCAGAAGGCGGTCATTTCGGGACAGGATAATTCAGAAATTTTTTCAATATTGTCGATAATTTTGATGAAAGCCGCGGAAACAACGTCCTCCGCGTCCGTTTCAGAGTGCAATATTCTAAAGGAGACCCGTCTGAATTGCTCGTGATGCTCCCGGAACAATTTCTCGACCAGCTCCCGCTGTTCTTCATTCAGTACGGCAAATATCAGTATCAGCATTGTTTACTCCCATTGCTGCATGGAATGGCAGGCTTTTGCCAGCGGCAACTATACTACATCTATATATAGCAAATGGCAAGGGGCAATCATCCGTTTTACTCTTTTTCATACTTTTCCCCGTTTTTGACTTCCGCAAGCGTTATATGGTAGGTAAGGCGACGCAGGCAATGGTAAACGCCGGAGCGTGCTGCCCCGGCGTTTGCCTATGGAGGATGTGCGTATCACACCGATACATTACACCCATGTGTCAATTCTTTTTGCTGCCCCGCCGCGCCCGGTGTGGCGCGCGTAGGCTTCATCCAGCGCAGCGGAGAGGTACAGGAAGTCTCCATCGTATTTACTTGCGCTGCTCATGATTTGCATTTTTGCTTCCATATAGGACTGATACTTGCCGTCCTTCGTCTTGGCGCTCTTCAGCCTTTGCTCCAACTGCGCGGCTTCCTGCTCCATACGTTTCGCCGTCGCCGCCATCTCCGGGTAGTTCTCCTGCAAGAATTTCAATTCCGCGCCGGTGATCTTTTTCCCCGCCAGCATCTTATCCTGAATTTTGGAGAATTTCGCGCCGCGCGCTTGGTCGGCCTCTATTTCATCGGCGTGAGGCGCGGTTGCCAAAAATCCCAGCATTGCTTCTTGCGGACTGACATAATTCAAATCATGCCGTCGATCCCATTCCTCGCGCTGCTTTTCTGAAATAGTTGAAATCTCCACCATTTCGCCGGTATCGGGATTTTTGATTAGACCGCTTTTGTTTTCTTCCTCTTTCCGTGCCGCGCTCTGTGCCTCGACACGATCCGCTATCGCATACGCCTGTTTCCGTATGCTCGCAAGGCTTCCAAAGTTGTAGCCGCTGCTATCATACACACCGTTTACAGCCATGCCATCCCCTCCCTCATAAACTGTCGCTTAGAAATATACCTTCAAGGTTGCCGTGGAAACTGTTGCTCCCGCGCCGAAGTCATATTGGGGATTCGGAATAAGGCGCGTAACGTAAAAACGAAGCGCCCAATAATCGTTCGGGCTTTGGCCGTCAAAATAGTGGGTAGTCACCGTCGAACTCCAGATAATGTCGGGAGCCCAGTTGATGTTGTTGACTGTTGAACCTTTGCCAATTTCAACATAATACGTCATTCCCGTAACATTCGTTTTGATGGAATAGACCTCAACCTTTGTAACGGTTGCGCCTGTCGGGAAGTCAGTATTTCTCCAGTCAAAGATCGCCATATTTGTCGTTCCCGACGTTACTCCTTTGGCGAGAAATGCGTTAAATGTTCCGTAGGTTCCAGTCTTGGGGCTGATTGTCGTCCTTACGAGCGGCACTTCGACGAGCATATAGTTCTCGCCCTCGTCGGCAGGCGCGGCCGCCATCGCGGAAACGGGCATCACGGTGATGCAGAGCATGAGGATACCAAGCATCAGACTGAGCAGCTTTACGCTTTTCTTCATCAGAGGTTACCACCTTATTAATATTATCGGCATGATTTAAGGAATGATTAGTGCTGAATTTCGGGAGGGGATGGCATTTTGCTACTAAATGGGTCAAATCATTGGAAACACCTCAAATAGTAAAGACAAGGGCGCGAGTGAATTGCAACCGACAACCGACCGTTGGCTTTTGAATTGCGTTCTACTCTTAAAACGGAGAAGGCATAAGCAATCAGACACTCTTAATTTTCTTTTTGCCAATTTGTTTATTTCTGCCATTTTTAGCAGCACACCTATGTATACCTTGCCAATTCAGCAATTCTCCCGTCAAGCCCGAAAAAGAACAAGTATTCTAATGTTGCAAACCACCTTCCCGTTTGTTAATATAGGTATATCAGAATAGGGAGTGGTCAAGTTGCTTATCTATCTCCAGATGATCGAGTCCGAGGAGGACAGGAGCAAGTTTGAGCAGTTATATTTGAAATACCGAAGCCTGATGCTGCGCGTGGCAATGAGCATTCTGCATAATGAGCAGGACGCGGAGGATGCCGTGCATCAGGCTTTTTTGTCGATTCTGAATAATCTTGATAAAATTTCTTCAATAGACTGTCTGCAAACGAAGTCCTATATCGTTGTTATAGTAGAGCGCAAATCCATTGACCTGATCCGCTCGCAAAAAAAGGTCGTCAATCTTGACGACGAAGCGGAGATCGGGGTCGAAATACCTATGCCCGGTGACAGCCCGCTTGCTGATGCGTTGACGAAGCTGCCGCCCCGCTACCGAGAGGCGCTACAGCTCCGCTTTTTCATCGGATATAGTATAAATGAAGTGGCTGGTGTGCTTGGCATCGAATACGGAGCGGCACAGAAGTTGATCTTGCGGGCAAAGGACGCGCTTGAAAAACGGTTGAAGGAGGACGCCACATGAAGCAGTACAGCTTTACCGACGAC
>JAFZQQ010000171.1 GCA_017620315.1 Oscillospiraceae bacterium
CTCAGATGGAACTTCGCGCCCCTCTCCGAAAAGCAGGAGCTGTTCATACCGTAGCGCAGCCTCTCGTGCCGCCCGAAAATGGGTGGCACGATTTTTGCGATTTTTTGGGTGTTTTTATTGCATGTCGCTCATGTTGATGATAGAATATATAAGTTAAATTATGTTCATTTGGAGGGTCCTTTTTTGGAAAGAGATAAAGTTCTGGTCGGCGAGGAGGAGCTTGCGCGGCAGAGAGAATATATCGAGAAAATGCGCTCGGTGACGGATACGCTCACGCACGCGCCGCTCGCGCTGGTGGACACCTTCGGCTGCCAGCAGAACGTTGCCGACGGCGAGAGGCTTGCCGGTATGCTCGGCGAGATGGGCTTTGCGTTTACGAACGACGCCTCGGCCGCGGACGTGGTGCTGCTGAACACCTGCGCCATCCGCGAGCACGCGGAAAAACGCGTTTTCGGCGCTCTGGGCGAGCTGACGCACACCAAAGAGGCAAACCCGCAGCAGATCATCGTGCTCTGCGGTTGCATGGCGCAGCAAAAGCGCATCGCCGAGCGCGTGAAGGAGTCATACCGCCATGTCGATCTGGTGCTCGGCCCGCAGGCGGAGTGGAAGCTGCCGGAGCTTTTGTGGCAGGTCTTTTCCGAGGGCGGGCGCGTGTTCTCCATCGAGGACGAGCATGGGCGCATCGCCGAGGGCCTGCCGGTAAAACGCGACGGCAGCGTTCGCGCATGGGTCAGCATCATGTACGGCTGCAACAACTTCTGTTCCTACTGCATTGTGCCCTACGTCCGCGGGCGCGAGCGCTCGCGCGACCCGGAGAGGATCATCGCCGAGTGCCGCGAGCTGATAGAGTCCGGCTGCAAGGAGATCTATCTTCTCGGACAGAACGTCAACAGCTATGGCAACGACCTCGATATCGACTATGATTTCGCGGATCTTCTCAGCTCGATCGACGCCATACCCGGCGACTACTGGCTGCGCTTTATGTCCAGCCAGCCCAAGGACGCGACAAAAAAGCTCTTTGACACGATGGCGCGCTGCGCTCACGTCGCAAAATGCCTGCACCTTCCGGTGCAGAGCGGGAATGACCGCGTGCTCAAGGCGATGCGCCGCCCCTACACCCGCGAGGGCTATATGGAACTGATCGGCTATGCGCGCAGCGTCATGCCCTCGCTGGTGGTGACGAGCGACGTGATCATCGGTTTTCCCGGCGAGACCGAGCAGGAGGCAATGGACACGGTCTCACTGGTGAAGGAGGCAAGGTTCGACGCGCTCTTTACCTTCATTTTTTCACCGAGACCGGGCACTCCGGCGGCGGAGATGGACGACCCTGTGCCGCGCGCGGAGAAACAGAAGTGGTTCGACCGTCTGCTCGACGTCCAGAACACCTACAGCGCGGAAAAACACGCCGCCTATGTCGGCAGCAGGCTGCGCGTGCTCGTCGACGGCGAGAGCGACGATGCGGAATACCCGCTTTCCGCGCGCACGGAGGGCAACCGGCTCGTGCGCCTGCGCGGAGACAGGAGCGCAATCGGAAGCTTTGCCGATGCGGAGATCACCGGAAGCAACACCTGGGCGCTTTACGGAGAAATACGATAACGAATTGTATTATTCAAACAGAAATCTACAAAGAGGAACGATAATGAAAGTCACAATACTGCTTGAGAACAACGCTTGCCGCGACGATGTGAAGTGCGCTCATGGGCTGAGCATGCACGTTGCGACAGAAAAGCACAGCCTTCTTTTCGACATGGGGCCGAACGCGCTGTTCCTTGAAAACGCAGAGACGCTGGGCGTAGACATTGCGGGCGTGGACGTCGCTTTCCTTTCCCACGCGCACGACGACCACAGCGGCGGACTGGAGCTCTTCTGCCGCAGGAACCACCGCGCGCCGGTCTTTATGCAGAGGGAGGCGTGGGGCAGATATTACGTCGTTACGCCGGACAAGTGTAAATACTTAGGCCTTGACAAGGCGCTCAGGAGATACGATTCGCGCTTCCACTATGTCGAAAGCAGCCTGACGATCGACAGCGAGCTCCAGCTTTTTCAAGGGGGACTTGGGCGCGATTACCGCTCTCACGCGAACGATACGCTGCGCGAAAAGCACGGCGAGGAGTATCTGCCCGACGAGTTTCGCCACGAGCAGAGCCTTATAGTCACCGAGGGGGGCAAGGCCGTTCTTCTGGGCGGCTGCGCGCACAACGGCATCGTCAACATCCTGCGGCGGTCGGAGGAGCTCCTTGGCCGCGCGCCGGACGCGGTGTTCGCGGGCTTTCATCTATACAATCCCTCGCTCGGAATATCTGAACCGCGCGAGCTGGTCGACAGCATAGCGCAGGAGCTCAGAGCGAGAAAAAACACGGTGTTCTACACCGGGCACTGCACCGGGCAGGAGGCCTTCGGCGTGATGAAGGAGACGCTTGGCGAGCAGCTGATCCCGATGCGCGCCGGGGATGCTTTTACGATCTGACGAGAAACAGAACAGAAAGAGAGATACGGCAATGGCGGAGCTTACCCCGATGATGCGCCAGTACCTTGAGATCAAGGAACAGCACAAGGACGAAATACTGTTTTTCCGTCTCGGCGACTTTTACGAGATGTTTGCTGAGGACGCCATAACCGCGTCCCGCGAGCTCGACCTCACCCTCACGACGCGCGACCGCGGCAAGGAGAAGGAGGATCAGACGCCAATGTGCGGCGTGCCCTACCACTCGAGCGACGGTTATATCGCGCGTCTTATCGCGAAGGGCTACAAGGTCGCCATCTGCGAGCAGACGGAGGATCCCGCGCTTGCGAAGGGGCTGGTGAAGCGGGACATCATCCGCGTCGTCACGCCCGGCACGGTGATCGACAGCCAGAGCCTTGACGCGAATCGGGGAAACTTTCTCGCGGGCGTCTTCCTTGACGGGCAGAACGGCGGCGCGGCCTTCTGCGACATGTCCACGGGAGAGACGCGCGTGACCGCCTTTTC
>JAFZQQ010000172.1 GCA_017620315.1 Oscillospiraceae bacterium
CCGCGCGGACGTGTTCGTCTGCAACGGCGGCGAGAGCGAGGAATGGGTCGACGACATGCTGGACGCCGCCGGGGAGAATATCGGCACGGTCGTGCGCATGATGGATTTTGTCGACGCCCGCGAGGAGGAATTCGTCGAGGGCATGCAGGGTGCGGAGGAGGAAGAGGACAGCGACGAGATCGAGTACGACGAGCACGTCTGGACCTCACCCGCAAACGCGGCAAGGCTCTGCGAGGCGCTGTGCGAGGCGCTTTGCGGGGCTGACGCGAAAAATGCCGCGCAGTACCGGGAAAACTGCGCCGCCTACGTTGCGCAGCTCGACGCGCTTGACGCGGAGTTCCGGGCGCTTTGCGAAAGCGCGGACAGGGATCTCCTGGTGTTCGCGGACAGGATGCCGATGCTCTACTTCTGCAAGGAGTACGGCCTGCGCTACCGCGCGGCGTTCCACGGCTGTTCCGGCGACACCGAACCCTCGCTCGCGACGCTGAGATATCTGATAGACAAGGTGAGCGACGAGGGCATACCCGTGGTCTACACGGTGGATCTTGACAGCCGGAAGATTGCCGAGGCGGTGGCGGAGACCACCGGCGCGGGGATCGAGCGGCTGTGGTCGCTGCAAACGATCTCCCGCGCGGATTTCGACGCGGGAGAGACCTATGTTACGATGATGGAGCGCAATTATAAGGCGCTTGAAAAGGGGCTGGGATGATGGATGAGAAAACTCTGCTTGCCTGCCGGGACGTGAGCTTAGGCTATGAGCACAAGCCGCTGTTGGAGCATCTGGACTTTGAGGTGCGCGCGGGGGACTATGTCGCGGTTCTGGGCGAGAACGGCTCGGGCAAGTCGACGCTTTTGAAGAGCCTGCTTGGGCTTACGCCTCCACTCGCGGGAACGATAGACAGAAGCGCGCAAAAGGCCGGGCGACTGGGCTATCTTCCGCAGCAGACGCCGGCGCAGCGAGATTTTCCGGCTACGGTCGAGGAGGTCGTGCTTTCCGGCTTTCTGAACCGCAGGGGGCTGAGGCTCTTTTACGATCCGCACGAGAAGTCGCAGGCGCTGATGCACATGGGCAAGCTCGGAATACTGGAGCTTCGCGGCAAGTGCTACCGTGAGCTTTCGGGCGGACAGCAGCAGCGCGTGCTGCTTGCACGCGCGCTGTGCGCGGCGGGAGAGCTTCTCATACTCGACGAGCCCGTGACGGGTCTGGATCCCGCAGCCTCTCAGGATCTCTACAAGACGCTGCGCTATCTGCACGACCGCGAGGGTATAGCGATACTCATGGTCACGCACGACGTCGACGCCGCGCTGCGTGAAGCGAAAACGATACTGCACATCGGACAGAAGCGCTGGTTTTACGGCACGGTGGAGGAATACCTGCGCGACGAGAGCGGAAAACGGTTCGGGGGTGCGAATAAATGAGTCTGCTCGTCTCCATGTTTGCCTATCCCTTCATCGTGCGCGCGTTTGTCGTCGGTGCGCTGGTGTCGCTCTGCGCGGCGCTTTTGGGCGTGCCGCTGGTGCTGAAGCGATACTCGATGATAGGCGACGGCCTTTCCCACGTCAGCTTCGGCGCGCTTGCCGTCGCGCTTGCCTGCGGGTTCGCGCCGCTGTGGTTTTCCATTCCGGTGGTGATGCTCTCGGCGTTTTTCCTGCTGCGCATCGCCGAGAGCTCGCGCGTAAGCGCCGACGCGGCGATCGCGGTGCTCTCCGCCTCGGCGCTTGCGACGGGCGTCATCATAACCTCGCTCACAACCGGCATGACCACGGACGTGGACAGCTATATGTTCGGAAGCATCCTTGCGATGTCGCGCGCGGACGTCGCGCTCAGCGTGACGCTTGCCGTCGCTGTGCTGGCGCTTTTTGCGGCGTTCTACCATCCGCTTTTCGCAGTCACCTTCGACGAGAGCTTTTCACGCGCGACCGGCGTGAACGTAAGCATGTACAAGACCCTGCTCTCGCTGCTCACGGCGCTGACCGTGGTGCTGGGCATGCGCATGATGGGCGCGATGCTCATCTCGTCGCTCGTGATATTTCCGGCGCTTTCCGCCATGCGTGTTTTTAAGCGCTTCCGCTCGGTGGTCGTCTTCGCCGGCGCGCTCGCGGTGGGCTGCTTTTGTCTCGGGCTCGCGGCGTCCTATCTGCTCTCGACGCCGGTCGGAGCCACCGTCGTGATGTGCGACCTGGCCGCATTTCTCCTCTGCGCCGCCGCCGGACGAAAATAAACAAGAAAAATCCCGCCCCTTTCGGAGCGGGATCAGTTTTTTATGGCAGATAATTGACCGGGTTCACATAGGTGCCGTTTTTGAGGATGCCGAAGTGGCAGTGCGCCCCGCTGGATACGCCGGTGGAGCCGACGCGCGCGATCGACTGTCCCTTATAAACGTGCTGGCCCGCGGAGCAGAGGAACGAGCTGCAATGCTCGTAGTAGGTCTGGTAGCCGTTCCCATGATCGATGATGACCGTGTAGCCCATCGCGCCCTTATAGCCGGTGTAGATGACCGTGCCGCCGTCCGCGGCGACGATCGTGGTGCCATAGCTGGCAGCAATGTCTATACCCTGGTGATAGGTCGACGCGCCGCGGATACCGGTGTTGCGGTAGCCGAAGCCGGAGGTTATGCGCCCGTATACCGGCCAGCGGAAGCTGCCCGTGGGCATCCAGCTCGGGCGTTCCTTCGTGCCGCGGGCACGGGTCTCGGACTTCGGAGCGGTGAGCATGACCTGCGAGAGCACGGTGCGTTCGGTCTCGACGCCGTTGACGTATATGACGTCGGCGACGATGTCCGCCGTGCCGTATTCGCCCTTGTCGATGACGCGGGTGTCGCCCTTGTACATCGATGAGTCGTCAACGTAAATGATGTCGTAGTTGACCTCGTCGATATAATTCTGGCGCTCCGTCACCTTGACGGTCAGATAGGGTATCTCAAGGCTCAGCACCAGCTCGTCGCCGATGTTGATGCGGTCGATGTCGTAGCCGGGGTTGAGCTTGAGCAGCTCTTCGTTGCTCATCCCGTTGTCGTAGGCGATTTTACCCCAGGTGTCGCCCTTTACGACGGTGTAGGTCACCTCGCCGACCTTGGTGCTGTTGATCTTCTCGGCTATCTCGCCAAGGTTCTTCAGGCTGCCGGTCGGCACATAGCCCGGTATGATGCGCACATCCTCGACAAAGTCGACGGAAAGCGTGTCTGACGAGACGCCGATCTGCCGGAACTGATCGATAAGCGCCTCAAGCGCGCCCTCATACTGCGTGGAGCCGACAAGCTCGTCGTCGATATAGAGCGAATAGCCGTAGGTCACGAGCCCTATCTCGTCGGTGAGCTCCTTTTCGAGGTTATCGACCTTGCCGACCTCGCTGCGGCGCACAAGCCCGCTGGAGTATTGCAGCGAGCCCTCCTTGAAGGAAAAGGAGCTGCCCAGCGTTTCCGCGGTCAGACCCTCGACCTGCGCCGCTATCCTCTGGGCCTCGGCGGCGTCGCGGACGATCTCGAGCTTTCTGCCGTTGTAGGTGACGGTCGTGGCGTTGGTGTACAGCGAGAAGAACGCGGCGACACAGGCAAATATAAGCGCGACGGCGACAAATGCCAGCGGTCTCAGACGGCCATGGCGCGTGGTGCGCTTTGCGATCGCCGTGTCGATGTTGAGCGAGCGGCTGCGCCTGTTGGACAAACGCTTGCGCAAAAGCCCTTCCCACATCCTGAGCATAGCCGGAACCAGAAGAATAAACTGCACAAACCGGCTGTCGGACTCCGGGAACTCACTCTGCAAACGCGTCTCGGCGCCCTTGCCCCTTGCAGCGCCCTCGCTGTGCCTGCGCGTCTCGGCATGCACGCGCTCCGGCTTGCGCCAGCGCGCTGCGGACCGGCGTATGCGATCGATAAGCGCGCCGGGCAGAAGCACGATCCAGGTGAGAAATTCCGCGAAGAATTCCGCAAAGGACATCGTCGAGCCGCTTCCGTGCTGTTCGCTTTTTTTGTTTTGAGCGGTTTTTGACATTATACAAACCTCAGTCGGTAGTATATCCGAAAATAGTTACAAAATGTAACCTATAGCATAATACATTTTTTTTATGTCTACGTCAAGCGTTTGTTTTGTGCCGAAAAAACGCGGAAGGAGCGGGCTTTGCGCATAATCACCAGATTTTGAAATCCGGCGGTATTATGACTACCACATCTTCCGCTTTTGCGCATTATGTAGATTTTTTCAAAAAATTATGTTCAGACGGTTGAACGCGGGAGAGGAAATGATGTATACTGTTATCTGTTGATTCTGCCGCGCTGTGCGCGGACACATTGTATATCGGGAGGAAACACAGCTATGTTTGGTTTCGGCGAAATGATCAAGGGCCTCAAGGCCAACCCCAAGACTATCGTATTTACCGAGGGCACGGACGCCCGTATCCTTGAAGCGAGCGCACGTCTGCTTTCCGGTACGTTCCTCAAGCCGCTGCTCATCGGCAAGGAGAAGGAAGTCTTCGCCGCCGCTGAAGAGGCCGGCTTCAACATCCGCGGCGCAGAGATCGTAGACCCCGAAAGCTATGGCGAGATGGACGCCATGGTCGCGAGAATGGTCGAGCTGCGCAAGGGCAAGATGACCGAGGACCAGTGCCGCGCCTCACTGCGCCAGGCGAATTATTTCGGCACGATGCTCGTCGCCATGGGCAAGGCGGACTGCCTGCTCGGCGGAGCGACCTATTCCACCGCGGACACGGTGCGTCCCGCGCTGCAGCTTGTCAAGACCAAGCCGGGCAACAACATCGTGTCCTCCTGCTTCATTCTTGTGCGTGAGCGCGCCACCGGCGACAACGAGGTGCTCGCCATGGCCGACTGTGCCATCAACATCGACCCCAGCGAGGACGATCTTGTCGAGATCGCGAAGGAGACCGTCGATTGCAGCCGCATTTTCGGCATTGACCCGCGCGTTGCCTTCCTGAGCTATTCCACCAAGGGCTCCGGCAAGGGAGACAGCGTCGACAAGATGCGCAACGCCTGCAACAAGACCAAGCTGCTGCTGCCCAACGTCCCCGTGGACGGCGAGATGCAGTTCGACGCGGCCTCCTCTCCGGTCGTCGCGCGCACCAAGCACCTCGAGGGTGACGTCGGCGGCAAGGCGAACGTGTTTATCTTCCCCGACATCAACGCCGGAAACATCGGATATAAGATCGCGCAGCGCCTCGGCGGTTTTGACACCTACGGCCCCATCCTGCTGGGACTCAACGCGCCCATCAACGACCTTTCCCGCGGCTGCAACGGCCAGGAGGTCTACTCTATGGCCATTATCACCGCTTCCCTTGCGTGATGCTTAAAAATATGGGGTGTGAAAAAACGTCGTTTTTTCACACCCCATAAGTGTCAAAGGCTGTCACATCAGTACGCTTAAGACGATCATGGCGAGGCTCAGCACAAGAAAAAGTATCATACCTGCGTTGCCCCATATAACGCCGGGCCTTCTGTCCTGCGGAAGCTCGCGCTCGGCGGGAGAAAAGCTTACGCGGCCGGCGTTTACGCACAGCAGCACAAGCCCAAGTATGGACAGAACGAACAGGATCAGCGCATAGAGCAGAAAGAGCAGAAAGCCCGGGGTTATGATCTCGCCGAGCAGCTCGGGGTTGCTTGTGAGCGTCGAGGCGTCGAGCGACGAGAGCCTGTCAAGGTCTATGTCGCCTCTTTCGAGCAGCGCCGGGCCGAGAATGCTGCCGATGAAGTTTATCAGCATGTGCAGCGAAGCGGAGTAGCGCAGGGCGCCGGTTTTGACATAGACATAGCCGAAAACGATACCCAGCGCAAAGGCGTAAAAGAACTGAGACAGGTTGCCATGGAACAGTCCGAAGATCAACGCGGAAACGATCACGGCGGTCTTTTCGCCGTAAACGCGCATCCGGTCTATAAGAACGCGGCGGAAGACGAATTCCTCGATAAGCGGCGCGAGGACGACCAGAAACAAAAGCTTCCAGACAAGCGAGCTGTCGCCCATCGCGAACTCTTCGAGCGGGTTCGTTACCTCTCCGCCCTTGAGATTGCCGAGCAGCGTGGTGAAGGCTGTGCCGATGAAGTTGCCCGCGTACATCAGAAATATGCACACAGGCAGCAGCGTCAGATAATTTCCGACGCCGAAGGGTCTGCTCTCCGCCGGAAATCTCGGCACGGAGCGCATGACCAGAAGCCCCAGGGGAATGGCGACCAGATACAGCGGGACGAAGGACAGGATCCAAATTGACCAGGGCTCGGAGAGCCAGGCGGGCTCGGAATACATGAAGGCTATGCTCATGGCTGCCTGCAGCAGCGTCGCGACGCCCAGAATAACGAAAGCGCCCATGCCCAGCCGGGAAAAGCAGCGCTTCGCCTCTGTGCGGTTGAGCGACTCGATCAGCGCAGTATCGTCCCCCGGCGCGGGCGGATCGTTATCCGGCATTGGCTCAAGCATATAATCGTCCATTAAAAAACATCCTTTCGCGTTATTCGACGAAGATTTTAACCCACGCGAGCCCGGATTGCAAGGCCTATCGTCAAGTTTCATCTTGCATTTGAGTGAAAAAGTGATACAATGTACAAGAAGAACCAATCATACCAATCGTTCCAAACAACTTAATTATTGAAAAGGAGAAAAAGATCATGGCAATCGTAACGACAAAGGATATGTTCGCAAAGGCGTATAACGGCGGTTATGCCATCGGCGCGTTCAACGTCAACAACATGGAGATCATCCAGGGCATCACCGAGGCCGC
>JAFZQQ010000173.1 GCA_017620315.1 Oscillospiraceae bacterium
AGCAGCTCAAGGATCACACGCTCGCGCGCACCTATGAGTGCATCATCGTCGGCGCGCCGCGGGAGGACAGCGGCACGGTCGACGCGCCGATCGCCCGCGACGTACGCGACAGGAAACGCATGGCGGTGGTCCCCGGCGGACGCGAGGCGGTGACGCACTGGGAGGTCCTCGCGCGCTTCAACGGTTATACGCATCTGCGCTGCCGCCTGGAGACCGGGCGCACGCACCAGATACGCGTACACATGGCGTACATCGGGCATCCCATCCTCGGTGATACGGTCTACGGCGCGAAAAAGCCCGTCCCCGGCCTGACGGGCCAATGCCTGCACGCCGTCGGCCTCAGATTCATCCACCCCCGCACACGGGAGCCGGTCGAGCTTCAATGTCCCCTGCCGGAGGAGTTTGTCGCCATGCTGAAAAAACTGGAGCATTAGGGAGGAAAACAACATGAAAAAATGGTTTGCCGGAGCGATGGCGCTCCTGCTGCTTCTGAGCCTTGCCGCCTGCGCCAAGCCGGTCGAGCAGCCGAAGACAGAGCAGCCGCAGGCTGAGAATGTGCAGCCGCAGACGGAGAACGTACAGCCCCAGACGCAGAGCGCGCCGCAGGATGGGCAGTTCGTCTTTACGCGCGAAAACTTCCCGCGGCTCAACGGCTCGACCGCGATGGTGCCGCTCGGTCAGGCGATCGCAAGCGTGCTGCTCGGCGAGACGCGCGAGGAGGTCGCCGATCTCACCAACTTCTCGCGCACCACGCAGTCCTACCGCGAGCTGATGCGCGGCGATGCGGATCTGCTCATCTCCGGCGCGCCGCCGGAGAGCATCTATGAGGAGAAGAAAGAGCTCGGCTTCGAGTGGGAGATCTCCACCTTCGCCGTGGACGGTCTGGTATTCGTCGTCAACGAGAACAACCCCGTCGACAGCCTGACCGTCGAGCAGATCCAGAAGATCTACAGCGGCGAGATCACGAACTGGAGCGAGGTCGGCGGCGACGACGTGGACATCGTGCCCTTCCAGCGCAACGAAGAGGCCGGAAGCCAGACGGCGATGAAAAAGCTCGTCATGGGCGACATCCCGCTGATGGAGGCGCCCGCGGAATACGTCAGCGGCGCGATGAGCGATCTGGTGAAGGTCGTCGCGTCCTACAGCGACTCCGCCGCCGCCATCGGCTACACCGTCTATTACTACGCGCACGACATGAAGATGGCGGAAGGTCTCAAGCTGCTTGCGGTGAACGGCGTACAGCCGAGCGCGGAGACGATCCGCTCGCGGGATTACCCGTTCATCAACGACTCTTATGTCGTCATCAAGGCGGGTCTGCCCGACGACGCGCCCGCGAAGATACTCTATAACTGGGTCATGAGCGAGGAGGGGCAAAGGCTCGTCGCGCACGAGGGCTATGTCAGCATCACAGACGTGGGTGGCGCGTCATGAAAAAGCTGACTGCGGCGCTGCTTCTGGCGCTCTTGCTCACCGGCTGCGCGGCGCAGACGCAAACGCCGCCCGCTGCCGCGGCGGAGCCGTCCCCGGCGCCCGAAGCGCAGACGGTAACGCAAACACCCGCCGCAGAGGCGAAGCCGTCCCCGGTCTACACCGACTGGTCGAAGCTCACGCCCTATGAGCCGACGCGGGATATCTGCACCCGTCACGCGGGCTGGCGCGCGGGCAGCGAGCTTTCACCGCGCGGCGACTACGGCGTGCTGCTGCCCTACATCGGGCAGTACGCCGCAATGGAGGATTATGTGATCCAGGCCCTGCCGCTCTACGGCCTTGTGACCGACAAGGCGGAGCTGGTGACCGATCCGGTGTACGCCATGATCGATTTCCGCGATGATTTCCTTCTGCTCTACCGCGGCGATCCCACGCGCGAGGAAATCGGCGAGGAGATCTATGGCGGCGGGTCCTATGAGCGCACGCTTGCCGCGGCGGACGGGCGCTGGGCGCACAAGCTGGGCGACAGCTATTATGTCACGAACGGTTACGGTCTGCTTTTGACCGCTGCGCCGGACGGCTCGCTCGACGTCTGGAACGCGGACGGCAAGATCGTCAGGCACTTCGGCAGAGAACAGTTTGCCCCTCGGTTCGGCGAAAAGTTTTATTGGGGCGAGATGGGCGGGCCTTTCATCAATCTGGCGGACGACAAGGTGGCCTACGCCGGCTGCTACGTCGTCAACGGCGAATACCTGGAAGACGGCGTCCGGCTCTATCTCGACCTGGCTGAGGGCACGGTCCTGGACGAGCCGCCCGAGGGTTATCCGCCGGAGTTCGACTATTCCTCACTTGAACCGGACGTCACCGTGCCGCCCGCGGTCGAGGCATACAACTACTATGACCCCGTCGTTGATCTGATCACGGGCGAGGTCTATTACAGTGTCTTCGTCTCCGGCGGCGACGAGGGGAGCTGGCACTATGCGCTGTATGACAGCGCCGGAGCCATGCTGGTCGAAAACGTGAGTCTGGAGCCGTTCGAGGAGCCCGTTATCCTGCGCGCGGGGCTCTGCGCCACGCTGGAGGACGGCTGCTTCTGCTTCCGCTCGCTGAGCGACCATTCTCTGGTATTCCGCCGCGTCATGCAGAGCAATTCGGATTGAGAAAAACGACAAACAAAAGAGGATTCCTGCGCCCTACGGCGCAGGAATCCTCTTTTGTTTTGGAGCGGCAGACGTTATTCAAATGTCACAGGGCTGGAAATCGCCTGCATGCTCTTCACCGAGTTGACGGTGAACGCCTTGAGCTTCACGATATCCCCGGCGTCATTGTTCACCGGAATGGTCAGGTCAAACTCCGCTCCCGTGGGGAAATTTCGGATGCTGACGTAGATCACGCTGCGCATCCTCCCGGAGGAGGTGTAGGCTGCGAGAAGCACGGCGGCGTCGCCATCAGAGGAAATGTTTCTCACGGTCACGGTCGCGGTGAAGCTGCCCGTCGGAATGGTACTCACCGATTTGCCCTTGCTGTTGCGCACTGTGATCGACTTGATCTCCATAGTACGCGGGCCGGGTACGGGCAAGACGTAATCGCATACCGGCTGGTTGCGCGTCAAATAATCGTTGCTGCTCGCGATAGAAACGCCTGTATTCCAATTCGTTTCGTTTCCGCCGTAAAACACGTCTTTCAGCTCATAGCAGTTGTAAAACGCGGCAGTTCCGATTTGAGTCAGGTTGTCCGAAAAATAAACGCTTGTGATATGGGCGTGCTTGTCATTTTCGCGGGATTCGGAAGTCGCAAACAAATAGCTCGGAACCGTCGTCACAGAGGTGCCAAAGGTCACAACAAACGCGTCGGCATTCGAGCCGGTATTATAAAATACGGAATAGGACGAACTATTGCTTGCCGAGTTGCTGCTGCAGTTCGACAGATTGCTGTTGATCACAAGGCTGCTCAGCATGGTGCAGTTTTGAAAGGCGCTGTTGCCCAAGGACTGAACCCCGCTGATCGTCACTTCGCGCAACGAGATGCAATTCGCAAACGCGCTTGAGCCCACCGTCAGATTTGACCCGTTGATGGTGGCCGTTGTGAGCGCGGTGCAGTACGCAAACGCGCCGTCGCCCACGGCAGTCATGGAAGCGGGAAGCGCGATCTCCGCCAGATCGTAGCAGCTATCGAATGCGTGGGCGCCGATCGTGCGTATATTTCCCGGAAGCGAGACAGACATTACGTGGGCATAGACGTTTGCGCTTTTGCCGGGATAGGTGCAAAACAGATAAGCCGGCACGCGCGTCACGGACGAGCCAAACGTCACAGCGATGGAGCCGGAGTTTGAACCTGCGTTGTAAAAAACGGAATAGGACGAACTACTGCTTGCCGAGCTTCTGTTGCAATCCGCCAGATTGCTGTTGATGGTCAGGCGACTCAACGAGGAGCAGTTTTTGAAGGCGCAGTCGCCCAGGGACGACGTGCCGTTGATCGTTACCGTGCTCAGCGAGGCACAGTCAAGAAACGCATCCGCGCCTACGCTGAGGCTTGAGCCGTTGATGGTTGCCGAGGTGATCCCGGAGCCTTTAAAGGCGCCTTCCCCCAGAGAGACCATCGAAGAGGGCAGCTTGATGCCGGTGAGCGCGGTGGTATAACTGAATGCATAGCTTCCCACCGTGGAGAGCGTGGCGGGCAGGCTGATGCTTTTCAGATTATAACACCAGGAAAAGGCGTTTACGCCTATGTAGGCAAGACCGGCGTTGCAGGTAAGTTTGGTAAGTCCATCACAGTGCGCAAACGCCCCGGCGCCGATCTCCCGCAGACTGTCAGGAAAGCTGACCGAGGTCACATGGGCATAGTTGACCGTTGTGTAGGTTCCAAACAAATAAGCCGGCACGCGGGTCACCGACGGGCCGAAGGTTACGGATAAGGCGTCGGCATTGGCCCCGGCGTTGTAAAAAACAGAATAGTTTTGCGTGTAGCTGCTTGCTATGGAATTAGAATTGCAATCCGCCAGATTGCCGTTGATCGTCAATTGTCTCAACGCGGTGCAGTTCTTGAAAGCGCAGCTGCCCAGAGACGCGCTGCCGTTAATCGTTGCCGTACTCAGTGCGGTGCAGTTCAAGAAAGCGCTTTCGCCCACCGAGGATACCTCGGATGGGATCGTAATATCCGTAAGCGCGGTACAGCCCGAAAAAACACTGGCTCCCAGCGTCAGAAGGCTGTTGGGAAGCGACACCGAGGCGAGTCTTGTGCAGCCCATGAAGGCTTTCTCGTTGATGCGGATGACGCGGCTGGGAACGATAACAGAGGTAACGCTTGTGTTGTTTGCAAACGCGCTCGCGCCGATGACCTTAAGCGGATAGCTTTGTCCGTTGATCATCGCGCTGTCGGGTATGGTGACCTCCGAGGCGCTTCCGTTGTATTTTGTCATCCACAAAATGCCATCCTTCACTTCCCACGTCCAGTCGCTGTCCATGAGCTCCGCCCCGCCGTCTGCGGCGAATGCCGCCGGAGCCGCGCAGAGCATGAGCGCGCAGGCGAGCACAAAACCCAACAGGTGTCTTTTCATTTTTCTGCCTCCAAATTTGCGAAGATGTATTTATCTGTTCAGATTCTGTTCAGATAAATCAAACAAATTATAGTAAATATATTTACTAAAGTCAACAGTGAAAATGTCTTCCGGATAGAATACCGTCGGGGGTGACGGTATGGACTATATCAGACGACTTCGCGATCTGAGAGAGGACCGTGACAAGACGCAGAGTCAGATAGCGAAAATTCTGGGCACCTCACAGACAATGTACGCACGGTATGAACGCGGCGCGAACGAGCTGCCAATACACCACCTGATAACGCTTGCCGACTTTTACGACGTATCGACCGATTACATTCTGGGCAGGACAGACAAGCAGTGAATAAAAACGGAAGCCTTTCGGCTTCCGTTCAGTATTTTTTATCAAGTATTTCCACCACGTCCGCGACCGCGCCGTCGGCGCAGTGGGAGAGGATGCGCATGCCCGGGATCGCTTTCATCTCGTCGATGGCGTTCTCCGGCGCGAAGCGGATCGCGGAGACCAGCGCCATCGAGACGTCGTTGCTGTGGTCGCCGATGCAGTAGAGATCCTCGCGCCCGACGCCGAGGCGAGCGGCAAGATGCAGCGCCATTTCGCCCTTGTTCGCACCGCGCGCGGTCATTTCCAGCAGATTGTCTCCGGAGTAGATGAGCTCGTAGTCGCCGCCCCAGCCTTGCGCGCGGATAAAATCGCGCACCTCGTCCAGCCTGTCGCGGTCGTCCTCAAAAAGCAGCTTGACAAGCGGGAAATCGACCTCTGAAAAGTCCTCGACGGTCACGGTCCTCGCGCGGGTCAGGTGCTCGTGGTTGGTGATATAGCGGTTCGGGTGCATCGCGTGGATGCGCCTGTCGGTGTGGTAGATCTCAAAGGGCAGCTGCGGGAAGCGCCGCAGCAGTACCGCGACGTGCGCGCGCGTTTCCTCGCCGAGGAACGCGGTCTCGATATACCGCTCGGTGCGGAAGTCGTAAAGCCCCGCGCCGTTGGCGACGATACACGGCGCGTTGATCGGCAGCTCCGGCGCGTAGTCGGCAAACGCCGGCACGGCGCGCCCCGTGGAGATCGAAAACAGGCCGCCGTTTTTCGTGAAATAGTCCAGCGCCTCGCGGTTGCGCTCACACATCTGCGGTATCTCGCTCAGTCCCGCGTCCCGCGCGCCCTTGGTATAGACGAGCGTATTGTCAAAATCGCTCGCAAGCAGCACTCCGTCAAACTTAGCCATGGCGCTCACTCGGCGTCCTTCGGCGCCGCGCCGCCTCCGCCGCCGCCCTTGCGGTGGTTTCGGCCCCCGCGTCTGTGATTGCGGCGGCGCTGCGTGGGCTTCTCGCCCTCGCCCTCGGCCGCGGCGGGCTTGTCCGTCTTCGGCGCGTCCTTGGGCGCGGCGTCGCTCTTGCGGCGCTCCTTCTTCTCGGGCTTGTCGGGCTTTTCGGAATTTTCGGTTTTCGCCGTCTCCGCAGGCTTATCCTGTCCTGTGCCCTTGCGGCGCGAACGGCCTCCGCGGCGCCGGCGCTTTTCGCCGCCCTCCTCGCTGTCCGGGTCATAGAGCATAGCGTCCAGCTCCCTTGCCTCCGCGCGCAGGCGCAGCTCGGTCTCGTCCAGCTCCTCCGGCACAATATACCGCTCGGGGCGCTCGCGGGGTATCTCTATGCCGTCGCGCGAGCCCTTGCCGTTGCGCAGCACGTTGAGCTCGCAGTTGTGATATCGGCGCGGGTTCTCGGGCTGGTCGTCGAGCCGCACGACCACCTGCTCGCGCAGGATGTCGACGTTCGTCACGTTGCCGGGTCCGTCGGGCGTGAGCACGAAGGAGTCCTGCCTCGGGCAGCGGCGCACCGCGTCCTCATAGGCGTCCTGCTCGTACTTGAGGCAGCACATCAGCCTGCCGCAGGTACCGGATATCTTGGTGGGGTTGAGGCTGAGGTTCTGCGTCTTCGCCATCTTGATGGAGACGGGGATGAAGTCGTCAAGGAACTCGGCGCAGCAAAACGGCCTTCCGCAGATGCCGATGCCGCCGAGCAGCTTCGCCTCGTCGCGCACACCGATCTGGCGCAGCTCGATGCGGGCGCGGAACTGCGAGGCGAGATCGCGCACAAGCGCGCGAAAGTCCACGCGCCCGTCGCTTGTGAAGTAGAACAGTATCTTGCTGCCGTCAAAATTGCTCTCGACCTTGACAAGCTTCATGTCGAGCCCGTGGTCGGCGATCTTGTTCTGGCAGATGCCGAACGCGTCCTTCTCGCGCGTGCGGTTCAGCTCCCATGTGCGGCGGTCGTTTTCCGTCGCGACACGGATGAGCGGACGCAGCGGCTGCACCACCGCGCTGTCCTCCACCTCGCGGTTCCCGGTGACGCAGCGCGCGTATTCGGGCCCCTGCGAGGTGTCGACGATGACGTACTGCCCCGCGCTGACTTTCAGTCCGTGGGGGTCGAAGTAGTATTCCTTTGGTCCGCCGCGGAAGCGGACGCCGATGATCTCAGTCATAAGCAGCCTCTTACAGTATAATATGTTCGCATTCCGCCGCAAAGCCGCCGGTCGTCATGCCGACGCCGACGTTGTAGGTGCAGTGTATGCGGTATTCGTCCAAAAGCTCTGCGAGCGCCATGAGCTTTGCGCGGCCGAGCCTTTGCGCAAGCTTGTCCGTGAGCGCGGTGCGCTCCGCCGCCGAGCCGTACAGCGAAAGCAGCGCCTCGGAGAGCGTGAGCCGCGCGTCCTCGAAGATCGCGCCAAGCTCGTCGCGCGTTATTTTCGAGGTTTCCAGCTTCACAAAGAACTCCGTGCGCGAGGCGGTGCCGCCCTCAGCCAGCAGACGGCAAAGCTCAAGCGCCTTTTCGTGCGTGCCTTCGCTCCCGGCGTCCCCGCCGCCGAGCTTCAGCTCGACGCAGCGCGAGCGCACGGTCTGCAGCAGCGAGGCGCTGTTCTCGGTGCAGAAGATGAACGCGCAGTAGGGCGGCCCCTCCTCGATGGTCTTGAGCAGGATGTTCTGATCCTTCTCGTTCAATATACCGCAGTCCTCGAAGATATAGACCTTTCTCGCGCCCTCGTTCGGGCGGATGAAAGCGTCTGTACGCATCGCGCGCACAACGTCGGCGCTGAGCTCCTTATGCTCGGGGTCGCGGACGTAAATGACATCGGGATGTATCCCGCCGAGCACCTTGCGGCAGTGGGCGCAGGAAAGGCAGGGCCTGTCGCCCTCCGCCGCGCACTCGAACGCCGCCGAGGCGTAGACGGCTGCGTCGGCGCGGTTTGCGGCGCCGGAGAATATCAGCGCGTGGGAAAGCGCTCCGCGCGTCGCCGCGGCGCGTATGCGCGAGGCGGTATGCGATTTTGCAAACTCCGTCAGGCCGGACATGGCGCCTCCTTTCGGTCACTCCTTACGCGAAGCGGCGAGGTTCTTTTCAAGCACCCGCAGCAGCGGGAGACCAAGCGCGTAGCAAACGACGAGCTCGCCCGCGCCGACCGTCAGCGCGTTGTAGGCAAACGCCGGGACAAATCCGGCCCCGAAGCCGGTCTCACACCACGCGATCATCGCGCCGACGAGCAGCGCGTTTGCTATGACCGGCGGCAGCGGCGCAAAATAAGCCTTGCGGCATTTGTACGTCCAGAAGGCGGCGATGAGCGTCGCCGCCGAGCCGACGACAAGGTCCAGGACGCCGTAGGGGCTTATGATGTTGGAGACGACGCAGCCGACGAACAGGCCGGGTATCGCCTCCGGGAACAGGAACGGCAGCACGGTGAGCGCCTCGGAAAAGCGGAACTGCACCGGGCCGTAGGCGAGGTTCATCAGCCCCGCAAGATAGGTGAGTGCGACATAGAGCGCGCCGATAACGCCGGCGCGGACAAGAAAACGGGTAGAGAATTTCGTGGTGGTTTCCATGGTGAAAAGTATATCCTTTCTGTTTTGATGACGGGGGTTAGCAGCTACCCCGAAATAATGTATTTCCTAATGGAACCGCTTCGCTGGGTTCCATTAAGATTTGGTTTCACTGCGCTTCCCGCACGCCTGACGGCGCACGGGCGCTTCGTGCAGCAAGTTTTCTCCGCGCGCGTGTCGCGGGAAAAACGATTAGGTTCATTGCCGCCTGCGGGCGGCAAATCCCTTATTACTGGAGATTCGGCAGATTTGCCACGACGTCGGCGCAGCGCGGGCAGAGGCCCTCGGCGTTGCCTTTGAGCGTGTGCTTCCAGCAGCGCGGGCACTTTTCGCCCTTCGCCTCGCTGACGACGACGCGCCAGCCGTCGAAGGCGGTCTCCTCGCCCTGCTCATAAAGCGCGGCGTCGTCGGAAATGTCGACGTCGGAGACGATGAAGATGTCCGCGAGCTCGGCGCGCTCCATGCCAAGGCAGCCGCTTTCCAGGTCGACCTGCGTATCGGCGCGCTTTACAAGCGTGACGTGCGCCTCGAGGCTCTTGCCGATGCGCTTGTCGGCGCGCGCCTTTTCAAGAGCGCCGTTCACATCGTTGCGCAGCGTGCGCAGCTGCTCCCAGCGGGAGCCGTCGCCCTCGAGGGCGTAGTCCGTGAAGGGGGCGTTCATCTCGTTGAACAGCACGTTGCGCGCGTCGTCGCCCTCGCGGTGGGGCATTGCGAGCCAAATCTCGTCGCAGGTGAAGGCGAGGATGGGCGCGAACAGCCTTGTGAGCGTGTCCAGCGTCAGATAGAGCGCGGTCTGCGCGCTGCGGCGGGAAAGGCTGTCAGCTCCGTCGCAATAGAGACGATCCTTGATGATGTCGAGATAGAAGGTGGAGAGCACGCCGACGCAGAAATCGTTCACCGCGTGGGTGATGATGTGGAACTCATAGCCGTCGTAGGACTGCGCCGCCTTTTCGCTCAGCTCGCCGAGCTTGGCGATGAGCCAGCGGTCGAGCTCGCGCATGTCGCCGGGCTTGACCATCTGCGTATTCGGGTCGAAGTCCACAAGGTTATCCAGCATGAATTTGCAGGTGTTGCGGAACTTGAGATAATTCTGCGAGAGCTGCTTGAAGATGTTCTCGCCGCAGCGCACGTCGGCGTGATAGTCGGCGCTCGCCGCCCAGAGGCGCAGCATGTCAGCGCCATAGTTCTTGAAGATATCAGCGGGGTCGACGCCGTTGCCGAGGGACTTGTGCATCGCTCTGCCCTGCTCGTCCACCGTCCAGCCGTGCGTGACGCATTGACGGAAGGGCGCGCCCTTGCCCAGAGCGCCGACGGCGGTCAGCAGCGAAGACTGGAACCAGCCGCGGTACTGATCGAGACCTTCAAGGTACATGTCCGCGGGCCAGAAGCCCTGATCGCGCTGCATGGAGGCGAAGTGGGAGGAGCCGGAGTCGAACCAGCCGTCGAGCGTGTCCTCGTCCTTTGTGAAGGGGCCCTTGCTCCCGCACTCCGGGCAGGCAAAGCCCGCGGGCAGGAAGTCCGCCGCGTCCTTTTCAAACCACGCGTTCGAGCCCTCGGCGGCAAAGAGCTTTGAAATGACGTCGATGCTCTCCTCGGTGCAGATGGGCTTGCCGCAGTCCGGACAATAGACCACGGGGATGGGCAGGCCCCACTTGCGCTGACGGGAAATGCACCAGTCGCTGCGCTCCTGGATCATGGACTTCATGCGGTCGATGCCCCAGTCGGGCACCCATCGCACCTCGTCCGCGGCGGCACAGGCGTCGCTCTTGAACGCCTCGACCGAGCAGAACCACTGCGGCGTCGCGCGGAAGATGATGGGGCCCTTGCAGCGCCAGCAGTGCGGATAGCTGTGGATGATGTCCTCGCTTGCGAAAAGCGCGCCGCTCTCCTTCATATCCGCAAGGATGGCGGGGTTGGATTCCTCGGTGGTCAAGCCGGCATACTTGCCCGCGTAGTCGGTGTGACGGCCGCGGTCGTCCACGGGCACGACCATGTCCATGCCGTAACGCTTGCAGGTCTCATAGTCGTCCGCGCCAAATCCCGGAGCGGTGTGGACGCAGCCGGTGCCGCTGTCCATTGTGACGTAATCGGCGTTGACAAGACGCGAGCTCTTGTCGAGGAAGGGGTGCTTCGCCAGCATGTTTTCGTAGAAGCTGCCCGGATGGGTCTCGACGATCTCATAGTCCTCGACGCCGCCGATCTTCATCACCTTGCCCGTCAGCGCCTCGGCGAGGATATACATCTCGCCGTTCGCCTTATTCCGCACCACCGCGTAGCTCTCGACCGGGTGCATGGCGATGGCGAGGTTGCCGGGCAGCGTCCAGATGGTCGTCGTCCAGATGACGAAGCTCAGCTTCGCATGGTCAAGGTGCGAAAGCTTGCCGGAATCGTCCAGCATCGGGAACTTGACATAGACCGTGGTGACGGGGTCGTCCTGATACTCTATCTCAGCCTCGGCAAGCGCGGTCTCGTCCCTGGGGCACCAGTAAACGGGCTTGAGCCCCTTGTAGATGTAGCCCTTGCGGTACATCGCGCCGAAGACCTTGACCTCCTCCGCCTCGAAGGAGGGCTCCATGGTCTTGTAGGGATGCTCCCAGTCGCCCACGACGCCCATGCGCTTGAAGCCC
>JAFZQQ010000174.1 GCA_017620315.1 Oscillospiraceae bacterium
CGAAGTCGGCGGGGTGCACATCGGCTTTTCCTCGCTTCTGGTGTGCATGATGCTCGGCACGGTCTTCTGCAACTACTCCCAGCTCTCCGACGACCTGATGGGCCGCGCGGACCGCTGGTCCCAGCCCCTGCTCGCGGTGTTCTTCGTCATCAGCGGCGCGGAGCTCCAGCTTGAGGTCTTCTCCCAGCCGATGCTGGTGCTCATCGGCGCGGTGTATATCGTCTTCCGCTCGATGGGCAAGTACTTCGGCGCCTATATCTCCGCGCACTTCACGGGATGCAGCCCGAACGTTGTGAAGTACCTCGGCGTCACGCTGCTGCCGCAGGCTGGCGTCGCGCTGGGCATGTGCGTCACCGCGCGCTCGCTCGGCGAGTGGGACGGCACGCTCGTGCGCAACATCATCCTTTTCTCGGTGCTCATCTACGAGCTCGTCGGCCCGCTGATGACCAAGGAAGCGCTCAAGGCCGCGGGCGAGATCACCGAAAAGCCCAAGGAGATCGTCGAGCGCCGCGCCAAGGCGCTGGCAACGACCCAGCCCAAGGAGCTCGCCGAACGCCGCGAGGCAAGACGCGGCAGAAAGTACAATCGATAATTGTTCGCAAATATCCCGCCCATCCCGGAGAAGCCCTCCGGGATGGGCGGGATAAAATAATAAGCGGAATGTTTCCGTTTGCTGTTTTCACGACAGCAGCACAGAGTCGGTCTCCTCCTGCTCGCCGGCAAGGGCGGCAAAGCGGTCGAGAAGATCCTGCTTGGTGAGGTGCTTTTTCTCCTCGCCTGAGATGTCGAGGATGATGCGCCCGTGGTTCATCATGATGATCCGGTTCCCGTGGGCCAGCGCGTCGCGCATATTGTGCGTGATCATCAGCGCGGTCAGGCCGTTCTCCTCCACAATGCGGTCTGAGAGCTCCAGAACCTTTGCCGCGATGGTCGGGTCGAGCGCCGCGGTGTGCTCGTCGAGCAGCAGCAGCTTCGGCTTTTGCAGCGACGCCATCAGCAGCGTCAATGCCTGACGCTGCCCGCCCGAGAGCAGCCCCACCTTGTCCTCGAGTCTCGTTTCAAGGCCAAGGCCGAGTATCTTGAGCCGCTCGCGGTACTCCTCGCGCTCCGCGCGGGTGACGCCCCACTTGAGCCCGCGGCGCTTGCCGCGGCGGTTCGCGAGGGCAAGATTTTCCTCTATCTGCATATTCGGCGCGGTGCCCATCATCGGATCCTGAAACACACGCCCGATGAACGCAGCACGCTTGTGCTCCGGCAGCGCGGTGACGTCTGCGCCGTCGATGAGGATGCGCCCGCCGTCCACCTGCCACACGCCGGCAACCGCGTTGAGAAGCGTGGACTTGCCCGCGCCGTTGCCGCCGATGACGGTCACGAATTCTCCCGGCGCAAGGTGCAGGTCAAGCCCCTGCAGCGCGCGCGTCTCATGGATCGTCCCGGGGTGGAAGGTCATTGAGACGTTTTCAAGTCTGAGCATGGTTCACGCCCCCTTTCCGGCGTCCGCGCGCTTTCTTGCCGACGCCTCCGCGCGCTGCGCGCGAAGGTGCGGCACCGCGAGGAACACCGCGACGATGAGCGCGGTGAACAGCTTGAGATCGTTCGGGTCGAGCCGCAGCCAGAGGATCACGACCATAACGAGGTAATAGATCACGCCGCCGACAACGACGGTTGTGAGCTTCACGGCGAAATTCACGCCTTTGTGGAAGAACGTGTCGCACAGCACCTCGCCGATTATGATCGCGGCAAGTCCTATGACGATGGCGCCGCGGCCCATGTTGACGTCCGCCGTGCCCTGGAACTGCGTCATCAGTCCGCCGGAGAGCGCGACCAGCCCGTTCGAGAGCGCAAGCCCGATCAGCTTCATGCTGCTCACGCTCACGCCCTGCGCGCGGCTCATATTCGGGTTCGAGCCCGTGGCGCGCAGCGCGCTGCCCTGCTCGGTGCCGAAGTACCAGTACAGCACGCCGATGATGACAGCCGCGAGCAGCGCCCCGGCCAGTATCGCCTGCGGGATGTACAGTGAAGAGAGCAGGAAGCCCTTGCCCTTCGTCTCCCAGACGAGCCCGAACTTCTTGACGCTCGCGCTCTGGTTCGCCTTGCCCATGATGCGCAGATTGATGGAGTAGAGCGCGAACTGCGTCAATATTCCCGCGAGGATCGCGGGAATACCGAGCTTTGTGTGAAGAATACCTGTGCACAGTCCGCACAGCAGGCCGACGAGCACCGCGCACAGCAGGGCAACGGGCCCGCTTACGCCCGCAAGCATCAGCATGACGGTTACCGCGCCGCCGGTGGCAAAGGTCCCGTCAACGCTGAGGTCGGCAACATCGAGCAGGCGAAAGGTAATGTAGACGCCAAGCGCCATCAGTCCCCATATGATACCCTGCGCAACGCCCGCCGGAAGGCGGGCGAGCAGGTTCACAAGGCTGAGGGAGGAAAAATACGCTCCGAGTCCCATATCACTCTATCACCTCATAGCCCTCCGGCACGGCGACGCCAAGCTCGGCACACATCGCCGCGTTGAACTTCTTGACCGGCCCCTGGAAGTATTCGATGGGCATTTCGGAGATCTTGCTCTCGCCCTTGAGGATCTTCGCCGCCATCGCGCCGGTGGTACGTCCGAGCTCATAGTAGTCGATCGAGAGCGTGGCGACGCCGCAGGCGGTGCAGATGCCCTCCTCACCGCAGATGATGGGCACGCCCGCGGGCTCGGCGACGTTGTTGATCGCCTCGGCGCTGGACGCCGCCGTGTTGTCGGTGGGGATATAGAGCGCGTCGTTCTCGCCGCACGCCTGCGCGGTCACCGCGCCGACGTCGTTGGAATCCGCAAAGGTGTAGATCGTGACGGTCTTGCCGGCACTCTCGAGCACAGCCTTCACGACCTGCGCCTGATAGACCGAGTTCGCCTCGGCCGAGCAGTAGAGGATGCCGATGCGCTTCGCCGCGGGCAGCAGCTCGTCGAACATCGCCGCCTGCTGATCGAGCGGGGCAAGGTCCGAGGTGCCGGAGACGTTCCCGCCCACGGTGCCGCTGAAGTTCGCGATATCCAGCGCCACGCCGTACTCCGTGATCGCGGTGCCGAGCACGGGGATGCTCTGCGTCGCGGAGGACGCCGCCTGCAGCGCGGGCGTCGCGTTTGCGAGGATCAGGTCGACGTTCCCGGCGACGAAGCCGTTGACGATGGTCGCGCAGGTGGCGGCGTCGCCGGAGGCATTCTTCTCGTCAAAGGTGATCTGGCCGGGCATAGCCTCCTCCAAAGCGTCGCGGAAGCCCTTTGTCGCCGCGTCGAGCGCAGGGTGCTGAACAAGCTGGCAGATGCCGACGGTGAAGTTCTTCTTCCCTCCGCCGCTTCCGCTGCCGCCGCACGCGGCGAGCGAGAGGCAAAGGATAAGTGCAAGTACAAGAGATATAAGCTTTTTCATTTTCGTTTCTCCTTTTGTTTGAGTTCTTTTGCAGTATAAAGCTTTAATGCGTAAAAGTCAATACTCAGAATTATACAAAACA
>JAFZQQ010000175.1 GCA_017620315.1 Oscillospiraceae bacterium
CTGACTACTGCCGTCCACGCATGCCGCCTGCGCTGCGTTTCCAAAAACCGCTGCCTGCGTCACACGCATCAACCGCGCCTAATGCGGTGCAGTTGCGACTTGCTTGGTTTTAGGCGCCGCCGGTGCGGGGGACGCGGGCTGCGGCTTGATTGGCAGCAGCGCAAGCGGCATGCGGGCGGCGACGTATTCAAGCTTGTTGCGCCGGTCCGGCTTTTGTTGCACCATCCGGCAGCGCGCCAATGTTTTCTTTTTTTGGAAGTCTGAAAACGGTTTTTTCTTTTGCGCCAAAAGAAAAAACCGGTGTCAGAACCCGTTCCACCGTCCCCGCGCCCGCAGGGCGCGCAAAACCCCCTCCCATAATTCGCCCAAAAAAGTATCTTGACAGGTTATCAAATGTGCGTTATACTACAATCAACTCAAGAAATAAGAAAGTTGAGGGGAATGGTGTAACATGGCAAGGAACTATGCGGCGGTGCCGCACGAGTATCTGGAGGAGATGGCGGAGCTCACGGACGAACAGTTCGGGAGGCTGATGCGCGCGCTGCTGCGCTACAGCCGCAGCGGCGAGGCGATCTGCCTGGAAGGGAACGAGCGCTTTTATGCCGCGCGCGTCAAGGCGATGGAGGACCGGCACCAAAAGAGCTATGACGAGGCCGCGGAAAGGCACCGCCAAAGGGCGCAGGCTGCGGCAAACGCCAGATGGGAAAAGAAGGACGCCGCCTATCCGCAAAACAAGCGGAAGAGCAGCGTCCCAAAACGCGACGATTCATGGATGGATGAATACTGGTAGCTATGCTTGTGCATGCTTGTGCATGCTTATGCATGCTTAAGCATAGATAACAATAACAAGAACAAATACAAAATCAAATACAACAGTTTCTTTTCTACCGAAAAGAGAACTGCGCGCGAAGCGCGGAGAGAAGAGAGACTTTTCTCAGAAGTCGATCTCTTTTCCCTGCCGGCGGTACATGGTCTTCTTGACCGCGCGGAAGATGTTCTCATAGCCGGTGCAGCGGCACAGGTGGCCGGAGAGCAGCTTTCTGAGCTCGTCGTCGCTGTAGAGCCTGTTCGTGTTCAGGATCTCCACCGCGGTCATGATGAAGCCCGGCGTGCAGAAGCCGCACTGGATCGCCGCCTCGTCGACGAACGCCTGCTGGATGTCGCTCAGCTCGCCGTCGGGGGAGAGCAGACCCTCAAGCGTCTCGATCTTTTTGCCCTCCGCCCAGACCGCGAGATAGATGCAGGAGTTGAACGCCTCGCCGTCGATGAGCACGTTGCACGCGCCGCACTCGCCGACCTCGCAGCCCTTCTTGACGGACGTGAGGTGATACTCGTTTCTCAGCATGTCGGTCAGCGACGCGCGCACGTCGACCATCTTTTCGACTTCCTTGCCGTTGATGGTGCAGTGGATCAGCTTATACTGTGTCATCCCATCTCACCTCCCGCAAGCTCCACCGCGCGCGTCAGCGCGCGCTTTGCCATCTCGACCGCGATGTGCTGGCGGAACGCCTTGCTCGCGCGCCAGGAATCGCGGGGGTTGATATCGTCAAGGACAGCGCGGGCGAATTTTTCGGCAAGCTCGCGCGTTGGCTTTTCGCCGTTCGCGGCCGCCTCGGCGGTGGGGCAGCGCATCGGCACGGGACCCGCCACGCCGTAGGCAATGCGGCAGCGCTCGACCGTCTTTTTGTCCGCCGAGAGCCGCACGTTCACGCTGCAACCGAGCGTCGCGATCTCCATCGCGTTGCGCAGGCCGTACTTGATGTAGTGGCCGAAGGTGTTCTCATAGCTTTCCTTGGGTATGAGGATCGCGGTCTGTATTTCGTCTGGTTTTATGTCAACCTGCCCCGCCTTGATGTAAAAGTCCTTGATCGGCAGGCGCCGCACGCCCGCCGAGCCGGTCAGCTCGACGATCGCCTCCCACGCGTGGAGCGTGGAGGCGGAGTCCGCGGAGGTGACGCCGTTGCAGGTGTTGCCGCCGATGGTGCCGACGTTTCGTATCTGCGGCGAGCCGACCTGGTCGACCGCCTCGCCGAGCACGTTGCAGTACTTTTGGATGAGCGGGTCGCGCGTGATGTGGGAAAAGCTGGTGAGCGAGCCGATGCGGAGGTTCTCCTCCGCGTCGAGGCTGACGCCGCGCAGCGCGTCGATCCCATAGATGGAGATGAGCTCCTTGCCGGCGCGGCGCCCCTCGCGCATCTGCACCAGAACGTCCGAGCCGCCCGCGATGATCTGCGCCTCGGGATGCTCAAGGCGGAGACGCACCGCGTCCTCGACGCTTGCCGCCTCGTAGAGCGCTTTCATGTCATACATAGTCTTTTACCTCCCTTAACCGGCGCCGAAAGCGCCTGTCCACGCCTTGCAGAGCGGGATGAAATACGTGTCCGTGAGCATCAGCTTAAAGACGACGCCGTCCGTCTGGCTGAGACCGACGGAGAGGCGCGTCGGCTCCACCGAGTCGACGGGGAGCACAACGACCTTGTTCAGTCTGCCGCTGTCGTCATAGACCGCCGCGATCAGCTGCGAGCCGACGGGTGCGGTGAAGCTCGCGATCAGCTTTCCCTTGCTGCTCCATACGCCGGAGACGGCGACGGGACGCAGGAGCTTCCCGGCGAGGTTTTTGTTGAAGTTGGACTTCTTCCAGGTCTTCTGCGGATAAAGCGTCGTGCCGTCTGTATAGTTCGCCTTCAAAACCGCGTTCTCGCTGACGCTGCTGAGGTTCGCGGCGCCGCCGGAGAGGAAGAGGCTGCCCTTGAGGCCGTACCCGGTCGTGCTGAACGCCGTGAACGTGCCGCCGAGGACGGAAAGAACGCCGGGTTCGCCGTAATTGTCCACCTCGACGGCGTCATCTGCCGCCCGGACAGAGATGCTGCCGCCGCAGACGGTGAGCGAGACGAACGTGGTCAGACTGATAATCGGATCGTCGGGGAGCTCCTCGACGCCGATGCGCAGCTCGCCCGTGCCGGCGGACTGGCCGTAGAAGGCGAGACCGCCGGTGTTGCAGAAGAGCCTGCTGTTCAGCGTCAGGCTCGCGCCGTCGCAAAGGATCAGATGATAGACCTCGGGAGCGTTCTCTTCGCCCTCGTCGTCGCCCGAGAAGAC
>JAFZQQ010000176.1 GCA_017620315.1 Oscillospiraceae bacterium
CGCCTCGATGAAGGATACGCCGCAGCCCTTCGTCGTGTTGAGTATCACCATTGTGGGCTTGCCGCTGCCGCGGTTCGCTTTCGCCTTATCCACGGTGTCCTTGACCGCGTACGGGTCGTTGCCGTCGGCGACGTCGATGACGTTCCAGCCGAACGCCGCCCACTTGTCGGCAAGCGGAGCGATATCGCAGATATCGGACACGGACGCGTCGAGCTGATACTTATTGTAATCGGTAAAGCCGATCAGATTGTCCAGCTTCTGCGCGGCGGCAAACATCGCCGCCTCCCAGATTTGGCCCTCCTGGCTCTCGCCGTCGCCGACGAGGGTGTAGATCGTCGCGCCGTCGCCCTCGAGCTTCGAGGCAAGCGCAGCGCCCGCGGCGCAGGAGAAGCCCTGGCCGAGCGAGCCGGCGGTCATGTCGATGCCCGGAGTGCGAAGCATATCGCAGTGACTGGGAAGGCTTGTGCCGCCCTGATTGAGCGTGTAGAGCAGGGAGCGGTCAAAGTACCCGCGCTTCGAGAGCGTTGCGTAGACCGCGGGACCGGCGTGGCCCTTGGAGCAGATGAAACGGTCGCGTCCCTCCATCTTCGGGTTCTTCGGGTCAATGTTCATTTCCTCGAAGTACAGCACTGCAAGCACCTCGATGGCGGACAGGCAGCCGCCCAGATGCCCGCGGCCAATGCTGCCGATGCACTCGACGGTGTCGGCGCGGAGCTCACGGCAAAGCGCTTTCAGATCGGTATTCAACGTTCGTATCCTCCTGACTTTCAAAATAATAGGTTTTGATGTACGGATCGCAATTTGATTAAAGCTTCTAACCAATGTGAAGTTTACGCTCTCATTGCCGCTTTGTCAATACCCCGTCAAAAGTTTTTTGACAAAAAATGTTTCAACATATTGACACAGGGCTTTTGTAACGCTATGATTGTAAACAGCGTTAATCAATTTATCAAGGAGGATATCCGCTATGAGCTTTCAGCCTGTTTATGTCCCTGTGGGCGTGCCCACCTTCCATCTCGAGACCGCGCAGGAGCAGTTCGACCGTTCCGTCGCCGCACTGCGCGGAGTCGACGCCGGCTTTGTCTGTCCCGAAAAGATGCTCCTCACGCTCGATGATCTGCGCGCGTATCTGGACGGTGTGAAGCCGGACCTCATCGTCTTTCAGAACCTCACCTTCGCAAACTCCGCCTATATGGCCGAGGTACTGCGCCGCTTTGACTGCCCCGTGCTGCTCTGGACGCTGCGCGAGGGCGCGGGGGACGGCGGGCGTCTGCGTCTGAACTCCCTCACGGGCGCCTATTCCGCCGCCAACACGCTGCGTGCCTTCGGCGACCGGCCCTTCGTCTACGCCTACGGCGCGCCGGAGGAGGAGAAGGTTTTGTCAGCCGTCCGCGCCGCAGTCGGCGCTGCGCGCGTAAAGGCCGCCATGCGCACTCTCAAGCTCTCCGCCGTCGGCCACACGCCCCAGGGCTTCGGCTTCGGGCGCGCGCTGGACAGCGAGCTTATGGGTGTCTTCGGCGTTGAGCTCGAATCCATAGAGGCCCGCGAGCTTATCGAGCGCGCGAAGAGCTTTTCCGACGAGGAATGCGCGGAATACCTCAGCCGCACCGAGAAGGCGACCTGCGGGCTGGACATGACGCCCGAGAGGAACCGTCTCGACCACGCGCGGCTCTTCAAGGCGTATTCCGACTATGTTCACTCCCACGGCATCGGCGCGCTGGCGTCGCGCTGCTGGCCGGATTTCTTCACCGATTTCGGAACACCCGTATGCGCCGTGCTGAGCCTTCTGAACGACGAGGGCGTTGCCGCCGCCTGCGAGGCGGACATCTACGGCGCGCTTTCTATGTGGGTGGGCATGCAGCTCAGCGGCGGGAGCGTATTTTTCGGTGATCCCGTCGCGCTTGACGAGGACGAGAGCACCATCACCTTCTGGCACTGCGGCGCCGCGGCGTGCTCGCTCGCGCGGAAGGACACGGGCGCGGTCATCGGCGTGCACCCCAACCGCAAGATAGGCCCTGCGATGGACTTCGGCTGCGAGTCCTTCCCGGAGGCGACGGTCTTCCGCATCGGGCGCGAGCCGGACGGCAGCTTCCGCTTCTTCATCTGCGAGGGCGAGGCGTTGGACAAGCCCAAGCAGTTTATCGGCGCCTCCATCGTCGTAAAGACGGAGCTGAACAGCCGTATCGTCGTCGAGGACAGCGTGCGCGAGGGCTTCGAGCCGCACTTCGTCGTCATCAAGGGGCGCCACGGCGAAACGCTTGAGGCGCTTGCAGATATGTTCGGCTTTGAGGTGTGCCGCTACTGATGCGCGCGCAAAAGATAATAAGGTATACGCCATGAAGGATTCCGCTTTATACAGGGCGCTGGGCTGGATCATCGACCTCGTCGTTTCCGGGCTTTTGTGGATCGTATGCTCGCTGCCGGTCTTTACCGTCGGCGCATCGAGCGCCGCGCTGTATCACACAGTCGTCAAGTGCATAAGGCACGGCAGAGGCTCTCTCTCCCGCGTTTTCTGGGAGAGCTTTCGCGGCAATTTCCGTATCGGAACCGGAGTATGGCTCGTCTATCTCGCCGCGCTTGCCGTCGGCGCCGGAAACGTGATTGCCGTAAGGCAGCTCGGCGCGGAGGCCTTTTCCCCTCTCGCAGCGCTCGCGGGCGTCATCTTTCTCCCCGTCGCGCTCACGCTTCCGTGGGTGTTCGCCTATATCTCGCGCTTTGAAAATACGGTCGGCGGCAGCCTTAAATTTGTCGGGTATCTGGCGGTCAAAAATCCCCTGAGAAGTCTTCTGCTCGCCGCGGAGCTATTCGCGGCCGCGCTGATCGCATGGCTCATCCCCTACATCGCCCCGCTGCTTCCGGGGCCGTTCGCAATGCTCTTCTCGCTGACCGTCGAGCCTGTCTTCCGGCAGTACACGGCGGACGCAGCGGTCGAAGACGCCTGGTTCAACGAATGATTGATTAAGGAGTTATCGCTATGCAGGAATATGTTATTTCCGGAAGCGGGGACGGCTTTGTCCTCTCGCTCGGCGGCAAGCGGCTCATCCGGCACGACAGCGCGCATCCCGCGCTGTTCCTCGGGCACGGCGACGAGAAGATATCCATGTTTCGCGGCAATTTCGATGTCCGCGACCGGGTATCGCAGCGCATAGCCCTGCGCCTTGAGCGCTTCGAGAACGGGACGCTGCACTTCTCCCACCCCGATCTCAGCGGCGCATTCACGCTGCGCGTCAAGGCCGCAGACGGGCTGCTGCACCTGTACGCCCATGCGGACGACCCCCGTTGGAACCGGCTCTGGCTGAGGCTTGAGGCGGAAGCGAACGAGCACGTCACCGGCGGCGGCGAGCAGTTTTCCGCGCTCGATCTGCGCGGCAGGGTCTATCCCATCTGGACGCGCGAGCAAGGCGTCGGGCGCAACAAGCTCACCGAGATAACCCGGCTCGCCGACGCCTCGGACGGCGGCGGGGGCGACTATCACACAACGTTTTTCCCCCAGTGCGGCTTCATGTCCTCGCGGATGTATTTCGCGCAGCTGATGAATTATGAATATGCCGAGCTCGATTTCACCGACGAGAGCTTCCACGAGCTCGGCATCTGGGCGACGGAGGCACACTTCGTCCTCGGCGCGGGCGAGAGCTTCGCGGAGCTGACGGAAATGCTGACCGGGCTGCTCGGGCGTCAACCCATGCTGCCCGACTGGGCGATGAAGGGCATCTGGCTGGGCGTTCAGGGCGGCACCGAGCGCGCGACCGCGATGGAAAAGCGCTGCC
>JAFZQQ010000177.1 GCA_017620315.1 Oscillospiraceae bacterium
ATGACACCGAATTTGCGGTTCCCGTTATAGACGAGGACGGCGAAAACGTAGTCGACCACACCGTTTATAACGGCGAGCTTGTTTTGCGTAATGATGCAAACGGGAAATCATACTTGTATGATCTCCTAAATTTGGCAGAAAAAAAGAAAGCCCCTGCGCCCCCGCCCACACAGTTGGGCGACACGCCCGGCCAGAAGACCGAGGAAGTGGGGACTGGCTTACCACCCACTCACACGCAGGAAGAGCTTCCTTCTAATCGAAGTGTAGCACGGTCAGAACGGGAAGTCAAGCAGGAAAACGAACCCAAAGGCAGCTACTCCGTAGCACCGAAGACGGACAGCTACGGTGTCGTTCTGTCTCAGCCGCAGGCGGACTATTTCAAGAACAGTCAGGCGCGCGACGATAACGGGAACATCCTCGTCCTCTACCACGGCGGTTTCGCGACCGGCGGAAAGGGCGACGGCAATGTCTTCGGCGGACGGGGAAAGGGCTACGCCTATAACCCGAACGCGATCTATCTGACCAACAGCAAGGAGGTCGGGCGGGCCTTTGCCGGGAAGAACGGCAGACTGTACGAGCTTTACGCGAACGTGACCAACCCGCTTATCCTGGACGCGCAGGGGCGGAACTACACGGATATCCCGATCCCGGAGGACGCGCCTCAGAGCTTGAAGGATTACTTTTCGATGACAGAGACCGCGGACGCCGACAACCTGCCTGTGTATGCCGAGAAATATGGTTACATTATGCCCGAGACCGGCGGGATCAATATGCAGACCGAACCGACGGACGCGCAGTATGCAGCGTTGCGTCGGTTCATCAGCAAGAACCGCGGAGAAGTCGTAGTCGACTACGACAACGCGCAGGGTGATTTGCGCAGAATGATTGCACGGGAAAAGCCGTTATTTCCACATCCAGCATATCAGCTTTTTCGACGGCGTCATTCCGATTTTTTTCTGAAGGCGCAGGGAGCTTTGATTATCCTTCTCCACCTGGCCAAACGGGATGAAGCCCCGCTCCATCGTTTTGGAAATGAGCATTTTTTCCAGCGCGGTAGCATAGCCGCAGCGCCGAAACTCGGGGAGAATATAAAGAAGCCCCATGCTTCCCTCAAGATGCTCGCCGATAAAGCCGATCAGCCTGTTCTGAGCATAGCCGAGGAAAAGCGATTTCCTTTCCACGACCATTGCCATTTCCCCGGGACTGATCAGGTCATAGCAGCCGGTCAGAAACGGAAGATCGCCTGCGTCGGCCGTCCGCACCGAGACGCAGGCGTCTGCGGAAGGTGGTTTGCCGTAATACGCGACTTGACGGCATTCCAGCTTTTCGGTAAAGCCATACCTTTTAAATACAGTTCTGCCGAGCGCAAGATCGGGTATCATCAGAAGCCTGCAGCCATCCGCATATTTGTCAAGCAGCGAGAGCCCGTCCGCAGCATCCTTGCAGGCCAGTAATAACGCCCCGCTTACGCAGTCGCGCACAAGCAGAGCGTCTTCGCGCTGAACAAGCAGTTTTCCCGTTCCACGCTTCAGCACGCGATCTATGCCGAGGTACTCAACCCTGGAAAGCTCCATCAGCCGCCTCCGAATCTGTTGATTTTCTGATCCATATCAGAGTCTAAAAGAAAAAACAGAGATATAAAGATAGGCTAATGACGAATATTACAAAGAATACTATAGAACGCCGATGGTAATTGGTTAAACCGACAAGATGAAGCCTGAAAAGCAATAGAATTATTTAACAATAAGTCCATATACTACCCTTCCGGAGGTACCAACTTGGTACCCGGAAATGACTATTGTGAGCTGAAAACTTCAGAGATACAGCGCATAGTACAATGCAGTTCTCAGACAATCGGTTTTTGTTGACCCACGCAGCGAGGCCTGTCTGTCCAGCTGCTCGACGCTTTCCCCGGAGAGAGAAAAGGAGGTGCGAATATCCTGTGGAAGATGAAGCTCCCCGGCGTCGACGGCAGGGTATAATTCCGGCCGGTTGAGAAAGGAAAGCAGAATAAATTGAACGGAGGCAGAATCGGACATTGCCCCCGTTCGCTTTGTATATGCGGACAAGCGGCAGAGCATATCGCTTGAAAGACGGATCGACAACCGTTTAAATGCCTTAACCCGCATTTTTATCTCTACCCTTCCCTGCTGCCGTTATCTGAGTCTGCGGAAAGCAGTTTGAGCTCATCCTGCAGAGCCAGAAGCTCGGAATACAGCTTGTTGATGCGGCGAAGGATCAGCTTTTCGCGTTTTTCGTCTTTTATGCTTCCGGCGTCGCGTATATCTGACAGGACGTTTTTGCAGCACTCCTCTATGCCGGCGGCGCCTTCACTGACGCTCGAAAACCTTTTGACGGTATTCCCTGCCGATTGGCGCGGTCTGGGCGCTTCGTTTCCGGCCGGAGCGGTCAGGCTGATCTGATACTGAGCAAGCAATCTTGACATGATCGGAAACGCCAGCGTTTCGTTTTCGTCACTGCTGTCCCAATTATTATATATGTATTTCTGAGCCGGCTCGTCCAGCTTTGCGATCTCGTGCGCGACGTTTGTTGCGATCCGCTCCGCCCTGAAGAGTGTCATGAGCTCCGGGATCAGCGACGAGTGGATCTTCTCAAAGCGGCTGATCTCTGAGTTGCTCACACCGAGGCGCTCCATCAGATACTGGCGGATGTTTACGATGGTCTCTCCCCTTTCGCGGCGTTCCTCGGCGCACTGCCGCATTTCAACGATCTCCATCATTCGGTTGAAGTCGGTTTTATCCCTTTGAAGATTATCCAGGATAAGCGCTTCACGCTCTTCTATAGAATCAGCAATATTGTCGCGGATGATGCATGGAATGTATTCACCGTCATAACCGTATTTCTCAATTGCCATGTCATTTGCCGCATAACGTCTGTGTCCGCTGGTGATCACATACTGCCCGTCAGGCCGCTGACGCAAAAGCAGCGGCTGCTGTATTCCGCGCTCGGAGATATCCTTCGCCAGCGCGTCCAATTCCCTGACGTCATATACGATCTCGTTTCTGGGGCTCTTGACAATTTTAGTCCGTTTGATTTTAGTAACGCGCTCGCCGGTTATCTGTTCCTTCGATGTATCGTTGAGTATATCGATGTTGGGCTCTTCCGGTTTGTCTGTCATCTGCGAGAACATCGCTCCGCCCATTTTTTCACTAAGATTGAATGTATTCTTCTTGGCCATGTTGGTCCTCCATGTGTTGATTCACTTGGGTCAGCCGAGGCTTAGAGGAATTCGTTCAGCTCGTTTGGCAAATCGTCGGGATAAGGGAATTTTTCACCCAAATATTCGGCTGCAAGATTTGCCATATCGTGCGTTCCCTTTGAATCGGGCTCGTACTCCTCAAACATGAGATTCGCCGCGCGGGAGTATTCTGCAAGTGCGGAGCTTTCCCTGATGTAAGTTCTGAATCTGGGGATTGCCAGCTTTTGCGTAAGCAGCTGACGGTCTATATTTTTGCGGCTGATTCTTGTGAAAATCACGCCACGGATCGTCAGATGGTCGTTATAATACTGTTGTATTGTATTGACCATATTTATAATATGGTTGACGCCGTCTATAGCGTCCATATTGGCTGGACATGGGATCAATACCTCGTCGCTGCACGCAAGCGCGTTGATAACGAGTATAGCGTTCGTAACGGTCGGAGGGCAGTCAATGAAACAGTAGTCAAATTGGTCATTGATTTTTTTGAGCTGAAGCTTCAGCCGGTTTTGCTGCGGAAGCAGATCATCAGACTTGATATCCTTTTCTGTTTTACCCAAGGATTCATTTCCCGGCAATAAATACAGGTTATCGATTCGAGTTTTAACGACAAAATCCTTTGGATCAGAGTCCAGGTCCAGAAGGACCCTGGATGAGCCGGCATCGTCGTTTGAGGGGCGACGCAGCTCGAAAAAGTTTGAAAGGTTACCTGAACTGTCCAAATCAATGAGCAAAACCTTTTTGTTGTATTTTGTTGCCAAAAGATATCCGAGATTTCTGCATATTGTTGTCTTGCAGACGCCGCCTTTTTGATTTACTATTGTTGCAATGTTCACAATTGTTCCTCCGAAGTTATGACGTTTTTGATTTTGCACTTCTATTCTAAATTCTTGAATTTACCTTGTCAAGTGTTTGATGTCGAATATATTGACTGAAAATGATCTTTTTTTGAAGTACCGAGTTGGTACCTCTGCCGCAAAATAGTATATTTCAAAGGAAGTACCAAGTTGGTACTTCATGTTGTGTCGCTGATCAGTATGTGCTGAGGTACCAAGTTGGTACCTCTCGGATATCAGATAATGGCTTTGCGGTTTATTTGGGCAAGGCAGCACATGAATTTTAAACGTTTTTTCCGGCATTGAAAAAAGAAAAAGCAAATATCACGCAGAAAAAGATGATGCAAGGCTGGAAAAGGATGAAAAGAGTTTGCTTAGCGTACGCTCAATTGTCACGATCAAAGCACATAACGAATTATATTAAAATGATAGGTGTGTCCTGTGCATGAGCATAAAGCAAAACAAGAATTCTTTTCCGGTAAGGCCGAATGTACTTGCCAACGATTTGAGAAGTACCAACTTGGTACTTCTCAAAAAGAGAGAGAGGACATGCAAGGGGAAAAAGGATAGGGGACGGCAATAATTGAAACGAATAATGGTCATCAGCAAAAACAGTCTAAAAACATATAGAAGATTTGCTTTTAAGTCGAACAGAAATAACAGAATCCAGGTACTAAATGAAAGGATTTCTTAAATTGCAAGCTCAAACACAGTATCTTGAAAACTGAAAAACAACTATCAGGCTTGGTTCTTTACAAATAATATATAAGTGATATAATGAAAAGGAAGAGGAATACAGAATCGTTCGAAATATCGGACAAATCGGTTCGCGGATTAAGTCAGGAACAAACGTCGAAACCCGCACTGTAAGGGCAATCGGGATGGGTAAAGGTAAGTCCGGAAGAAAAGAGGAATTTGTCGGGAAATGACAGACGACGGAAATGAAAACAGCATAGTCTCCGCCGTCGAAGCGGTGCTTTTTTCCTGCGGATATCCTGTTGACTGCGAGGAGCTCTGCTATGCGCTTAATGCTGATATTAATTGTGTTGAGCGCGCGGTTGAACGGTTAAACACACGCTATTTGCAATATATAAGCGGGATAAGGGTAATCAAGCTGAACAACAGCTATCAGCTCTGCACGGAAGAGAGATTTGCGCAGCCCATAAGGAAGGCGCTTGGGCTAAAAGAACCGGCCGCGTTTTCAAAGCCGGCGCTCGAGGTTCTGCTGATCATTGCCAGCTTCCAGCCGACGACACAGCGGTTTATTGATAATATTCGCGGGGTCGACAGCTCGTACTGGGTAGAATGGCTTGTCGAGCGTGAGTTGATAGAGCCAGTCGGAAAGCTTGACCGCAGGGGGAAACCAAAGGCATACGCTACGACCATGGACTTCCTTCGCACGTTTCATCTCAGCTCGATCAAGGATCTGCCCGAAATCGGCTCGAATTCTCCCGGCGGTGCTGCATCGGTGCAAAGCGAGCTTGCCCTGGATGAGCTGGAAGGGCTGATATGAACGGCATTATCAATAGACTTAGACTGAGAGAACAATATGGAAATTGACCTGAATGAACTTAACGAAGCGCAGCGCGAAGCCGTGACCACAACGGAGGGCTTTGTGCGCGTTATTGCGGGGGCAGGCTCGGGCAAGACGCGCGCGCTGACGCACCGTTTTGCTTATCTTGTGAACGAGCTTGGCATTATGCCCGGAAATATACTCTGCGTCACGTTCACGAACAAGGCGTCGAACGAGATGCGCGAGCGAATACGCCGCCTGACGGGGGACAACGACACCGGTTATATCTCAACCTTTCATGGGTTATGCGTGTCCGTGCTGCAGGAGGACAGCAACGCCGTGCAGTATCCCAAAAGCTTTCTGGTGTTAGACAACTCCGACATCGATGACATGCTCAAGATCATATATGAGGAACGCGGCCTGACGCTGCGCAACAAGACCTTTTCAAGCGCGCGCGATATGATAGAGATGCAGAAGCTGCACAGAAAGCCGGAATATTACCTCGATCTCGTCGGCATGTCGCTTGATGCGCTGCACGAGAAGTATTTGGCGGCGAGCTCGACCGATGACGTCATTTTTTACGGGTATCTCTATCAGCAGAAGAAGTGCTTCGGGCTTGACTATAACGACCTCATAAAGCTTACTCTCTACATCTTCTCGCAGGACGCGGAGATCCGGCTGAAATGGCAAAAGCGTCTCGAATACATCATGATCGACGAGTTTCAGGACATCGACGAGATACAGTACGAGCTGATGGAGGCGCTTTGCGCATATCACAAAAATCTGTTCGTCGTCGGAGACCCGGATCAGACCATCTACACCTGGCGCGGCGCGAAGGTGAGCTATCTGCTGGACTTCGACAAAAAGTTTCCGGGAACCAAAACCATCATGATGATGGAGAACTACCGCTCCACGCCGCAGATACTGGCTGCGGTCAACTCGATGATTTCGCGCAACGGCCACCGGATGAAAAAAGACCTCATCCCAAGACTGCCGGACGGGGAGAGCGTCGTTTGCCACCATGCGGACACGGCCGAGCAGGAGGCGGAATGGATAGCCGGAAGGATAGGCGAGCTGTACGACGGCGGCGTCCCTTACGGCGACGTGACGGTGCTTTACCGCGCGCACTATATCACGCGGAACATAGAAAATGCGCTGCAAAAGGCGAAAATACCCTATCACATCTACAGCGGCGTGCAGTTTTACGGTCGTGCGGAGATAAAGGACGCGCTTTCCTATCTCCGCCTGATCGCCTACAGGGACGATCTTTCCTTCCGACGCGTCGCAAATGTGCCCAGGCGCAACCTCGGCGAGCGCAGGATGCGCTTCCTGGAGGAATACTCCGCTGAGCACGGCTGTACGCTCTACGAGGCGCTGTGCAGGACCCTTGAGGATGAGATTTTCAAGCGCACCAAGGCCTCGCAGCTTGTCCGCCTTGTCGAGACGTTCGGCGCGGAGCATAACGGACGGGCGATATCTGAGCTGCTGGCGGAGCTTCTTGATAAGAGCGGCTACGAGACCATGCTGCGCACCGAGGGCAGTCAGGACAGGCTCGATAACCTTGCGGAGCTCAAGCAGTCGGTGTTTGAATATGAGACTGCCTGCGGTGAGGAGAGCGAGCTTGAACACTATCTCGCACACGTTGCGCTGTTTACGAATGCGGACGCCGCAGACGCGAGCGACCGGGTCAAGCTGATGACCATTCACGCCGCGAAGGGGCTTGAGTTTCCTTACGTCTTTTTCTGCGCGCTGAACGAGGGCGTTTGTCCGTCGAAAAAGACGGAGACGCTCGAGCAGATGGAGGAGGAGCGCCGCCTTGCCTTTGTTGCGATGACGCGCGCGGAGAAGCGTCTGTATCTCTCTGAGGCGGAGGGCTGGAACCTCGACGGCTCGCCGCGCTATCCGTCCCGGTTCGTGCTGGACATCGACCAGAGCCTGCTCGAATACACAAAAAAACCGCCTGAGGCGCTTATTTCAAGCGCCCGCGGCAGCATAGAGGCGAGCGAACGTTATATGCCGGAAAGCCTCGGCGGCCTGGTGCTCGAAGTCGGGCAAAGAGTGCGTCACGCGGTATTCGGCATGGGCACGGTGGTCGACGTCGATATGGAAAAAGGCGCCCATATCATCCTGTTCGACGAAATGAAGACGCCGAGAGCGATATCCTTCCGGGCAAAGCTGCAACCGATATGAACCATCCCAATATGCTTCTCCAAAAGAATAAAAAACGCCAAAAATGTTGACATTTGGCAAAAATATGGTATTATTATAACAGAATACTGCTTTAGGAGGAAGCCATGGGAAGAAATGCCGAGCGTGACGCGAGGGAGCTTGCAAAGCGCAAGCTGAGGATCGTCAAAAACGCCTATCCGATATTTGCCGAAAGAACGATAGACAATGTTTCGATGCAGCATATCGCTGACGCGTGCGGTATTGGCATTGCGACGCTTTACAGGCACTACAACGTCAAGTCTGATCTGGTGATTGCCTGTGCCACATGGGCGTGGGAGGGCTATCTGAGGACCACCCGCAAGAACGACCCCGACGGCAAGCTGACTGCGGCTGAGCTGTTTGAGCTCTATCTCAACGCGTATATCGAGGCGTACAACAAGCACAAAGACCTTTTGCGCTTCAACCAGTTCTTCAATGTCTATGTTCAGACCGAGAATATCGACCCGGAGCAGCTAAAGCCCTACAAGGCGATAATAGACGAGTTGAGCGACAGGTTCCATCTCCTCTATGCCAAGGGAGAGAAGGACGGCACGCTGCGGACCGACGAGCCGGAGGGGAAGATGTTCTCCGCAACGCTGCACCTGATGCTCGCGGCGGTCACGCGCTACGCGGTCGGGCTGGTCTACAGGGAGAACACAGACCCGGAGGAGGAGCTTGCGCTTCTGCGCGATATGCTGCTGGAGCGTTACACGGTAAAGAGCAAGAAAAAGGGCGCCTCAAAATAGACTCATTGAGACAATTGATAGATTATGTGATAATGCCGACCGGGTAGATTCCCGGTCGGCATTAATCATGGACTTTTTTAAGCGAACGCCCGCTCTACAACATCCGCCAGCGTGCCGGCCTTTGACGCCTCCGCCGCGTCTGCCTGGACGAAGTGCGCCGCCGTGCCCTTTAGCGCCTCGTCGAAGCCGAGAATGTAGTTCGTCGCGATCAGATAGATGATCCGCGTCGGGGCCATGCCGTAGACCTGCTTGTCCAAAATGTGCCGGATACGCGCCTTGTCGTCGGGGATCCATAGCTTCACCTCGCAGCATTATTTTTGGCTTGTCCTGTAATATGACAACTTTTCCCGAGGGGCCGAAGCTCGCAGCGTCAGCCCTCTCAGTCTGCGCTGACGCGCAGCCAGCTCTCTCGAAGATGGAGCTAAATGAAATGCGCAACTGCGCCGCATGAGGCGCGGTCGATGCGTGGCACAACGGTC
>JAFZQQ010000178.1 GCA_017620315.1 Oscillospiraceae bacterium
CACGCCCGCAGGTCTTTCCTGAAGCAGACGATCCGGTTGGCTTCCTCAAAGCCCATTGCCAGGTGGAAGCTCTGACTTTCGAGATTGTCGAGCTCGCAGTCGCTGGCGAATTCCGCGCAGCCCTTTTCCGCGGCCCATTTCTCGCACTCCGCCACCAACTCCGCCGCATAGCCCTTCCTGCGGTATTTCTCCGAGACAAACACGCCCTCCAGATACCCGACAGGCGAGCTTTCCGTGCCCTCCACATAATCGTGGCGAAGCTGGCACTGCGCAAAGGCGACCGGCGTACCGTCCGCATACTTGATAAAGCAGACCGCTTCCCCGTTCTCCGCCAGGGCGCGAAACTCCCGCGCCAAGTCGTCCGGATCGTGCTCCGCCCACATTTGTACCGCCAAACCGGCAAGCACGCCGGCGTCTTCCGCTGTCGCTTTTTTTATCATTTGCCTGTACCTTCTTCGCGTTCATCCAGCTTGAAATTGTCCGCAACCGTGTCCAGCAGCTCCCGGATCACTTTTTTGGAAATGCCGTAGTATTTCGCGGTCTTGACCGGCTCCTCAGTGATCAGGCTGCGCTCCTTCAGCTCCGTCATGTGATGCGAAATCGTGGAGGGCGCAAGCCCTAACGCGCGCACGACGTCCTGCCCGTTCACGGGGCTGTGCTTCGCGAGCAGTATCAAGATCTGATACCGCGTCTCATCCGAGAGCGCACGGAGCGCGGCGATCGTATCCTCGCGTCCCTTCTCCGGCTCGCGGATGCTGCAAATCAAAATCTGCCTGTTGTGCGGCGTGCCGTTGTCACAGAAAAGCCGAAGGGATGAGGCCGGAAGCAGCAGCGAGGGCAGAAAATAAAAAGTCTCATACGGCCCGCGGTTGTGGAAGGTCTTGCCCATCAGCTTCTGCGAGCAGCTAAGGCCGTCGGACGACTTGAGCTCCTCCGCGGTCCGCGCGCGGAACGCGTCGACCGCCTTTTCCTGCGCCCGGAGCACATCCCGCAGCGCCGGGGTGTCCAGCTCCGCCGCGAGCGCGAAAAGCTCCCCGATGTACCGCCTGTTCTGCCGCACGAATGAGGAAACGCCCAGAAAGCTCGGGCACTTTTCCTCGACGCGCGCATAGAGCGCGTCCAGCGCGGCGTCGTCCGTCAGAGCGCGGCGGATATCCTCCCGCGTCGTGCCGCCGTACCCGCTCCATCCCGCCTGGCGGAACACACGCTCGTCGTCCGGCAGAGAGAGGATATAGTCGCGAAAGCCCTCCGCCGTGAAGCCCTCGGAGAGGGAATCGAGCAGAAAGTCGAACAGCGAATAGGGCCCTAACGCAGCCACGGCGTCATAGGTCTCGAACAGAAAGCGGTACCGCCGCTTCCATTCTGCAAGGCGCGCCTCGCCGTAAAGCTCGGTGCAGACGTGATGCACCGCCTCGCCGGAGAGCAGGCTGAACGCGCCGAGAAGAGGCTCTGCCTCCGGCAAAAAAGCGAATATGCAGTTGTCGTTCAGCGATTCAAAGCGCATAGCGGAGCCTCCCTTTGTTTTCTGAGGCATTATACCATGCTCATCGAAAAAAGCAACGGGCCGCAGCGAATTGATCCGCTGCAGCCCGTTGCTTGATTTGGTATTTACCGTTTGCGAAGCGCGACCTCCGCCTCGTCTATCATTTTTTGGTTGCGCTCGTTCAGAGCGTCCAGCTCCTCGCCGCTTGCGGCGGCAAGTTCCTTTTCGGAGTAGATGCGGATGAACGCGACGGATTTCTTGTCGATCAGTCCCGCAAGCACCTTGAGCTCGGGGAAGCTGAGCTTTTCGAGCACGTCGGACTCCTCCGCCTTGACGATGTCGCAGACGCCGGTTTCGACATTGAGCATGGCGAGGACATAGTTCTTCTGCGCGGTGTCGTAATAGTAGCGGTGCAAGGTGCCGTCGTCAGACCTGGTGACGTCGGAAACCGCGCTCCAGCCGTCTGCCTGCATAGCGTCGTCCAGAACGGCCATGGGCGGGATCTGCACAGTCATATTCTTGTAAGCGATCAGCTTGAGGCCGGTCAAAAGCTCACCCTTTATGGATTCAATGATCGTCATAGGCTTAACCCCCTTTGTTATATTGTAAGAAAACTCGGCGTTTTTGTCAAGGCGAAAGCGCCTGTTTTTTACAAACCCGACTATCAATAATCGTAATAGACCTCGCCGTCCTCAACGGTGAATTCGGCAAAATCGGACACATAATAGTCTCCGTAGATATCGTCGATACAGAAGGCGAAGAAGTAGTCTCCGTCCTCCATGATATCATAGTATATCTCCAGCGAGCCGGAGACCGTATACTCCCAGCCGACATAGACGAATTCGTCGTCGCCGTAGAGGGAGTAGGCGGTGTAGGTCGGGACGATCACGTCGCCGTTCTTTATTTTGATCAGTTCGCGCGAGGCGGCGCCGCATTCGCTCAGACCGTCCCAGGCGCCCTCGATGAACACGCCGTTTTCGTCAAGGCGGATGCGCAGATTGGTGTCGACGCCGTTGAGACGGATGGGGGAGGTATATATAATGTGGTCGTCCGAGCTCTCGACGATGTAAAGCGCAAGGTTCTGCCCGTCGGGCAGCGAGAGCCACCAGCCGTCGAAATCATCCATGAAGACGCCAGAGTCCCAGCCGCCGCGCAGATCGTAGGTCTGCCCGAGCTCTATGATATCCTCGCCGTCCTCCGAAAGCTGATAG
>JAFZQQ010000179.1 GCA_017620315.1 Oscillospiraceae bacterium
ATCTCGCCTCCGCCACGGACATCGAGGAGAGTTTCCTCGCGGGCAAGGCGGCGGTGGAAAACGCCGTTGCGGGCATCACGGACAAGATGGTCGCCTTTGAGCGCGAAACCGTTGACGGGCGCTATGCCTGCCGCACGAAGCTGCTTGGGCTCACCGAGGTCGCAAACTATGAGAAGAAGGTCCCGCTGGAGTGGATCAACGACGAGCACAACGGCGTGAAGCACGAGTTCATCGACTATGCGCTTCCGCTCATCCAGGGCGAGACCGGCATGGTAAAGGTCGATTCTCTGCCTCGCTTTGCGAAGCTCAAAAAGGTGCTTGCCTGAGCCGGACGTACAAACAAATAAAGAGTAAAGGGAGGCCGCCATGAAGCTTATGAAAAGAGCGTCCGCGTTTGTGCTCGCGATGCTCGCCGCTCTCACGCTTTGCGCACGGACCTATGCCGCCGAGGTCGTGCGCTCGAGCCAGAAGGTAGAGGTCGACGGCGTTGTTGCGGAGGTCTATCCCTACAATATCGACGGCAGCAACTACTTCAAGCTGCGCGACGTCGCGTATCTGCTCAATGTTACGGACTATCAGTTCAATGTCGAGTACAGCGACGGAGCGGTACACATCATCACCGGCGCGGCTTACAAGCCGGTTGGCGGAGAGATGGCGGACGACGGCGACATGTCCTCCACGGCGGTGGAGAGCAAACACACGATCTATATCGACGGAGTGAGGAATGACGGCTTCACCGTCTACAACATCGGCGGCAGAAACTACTTCAATCTCCGCGAGCTGGGCAAGGCAATCGGCTTCGGCGTGTCCTACGACGCCGAGCGAAAGACCGTGATGATCGACTCGGTAAAGAAGGAGAACTGGGCTCCGGATATCACCTTCTCAACCACAGACATGAGCGGAGCAAAATGGACTGACTCCTGTTTCGCCGGCAAGAAGCTGACGATCATCAACTATTGGGCGTATTGGTGCGGCCCCTGCGTACGCGAGCTGCCCGATCTGCAAAAGCTTTCGGTCGACTATGCCGATAAGGGCGTGCAGATCCTCGGCCTGCACGATCCGGGCGAGGAAAAGAAAGACTCCGAGAAGCTCAAGTCCCTTAAGATAACCTATCCCAGCCTGCGCTACACGAGCGATTTCGACAGGTATATGAACACCGGCTATATGCCCGTGACCGTATTTGTCGACAGCAACGGCAAGGTGATCGGCCAGGCATATATCGGCAGCAAGAGCTACGACGAGTGGGCAAAGTTGATCGACGATTATCTGAAGACCGTGCAGTGATAAGAATTAAACAAAAAAATCGCCGGGTGACCGGCGATTTTTTTAGACTGTCAAAGAATGCCCCGCAGGGTTTGCCGCCCGCAGGAGGCAAATGAACTTGATCGTATTTTCCACCGACACGCGCGGGGGAAAATACTCCTTGCGCGAAACGTGCGTGCGCCCGAAGGGCGTGCGCGTAGTGCAGCGAAACCTGCTCAAAAAAGTGTCGTAAGACACTTTTTTTGACATTTCATCAGTATTTGTCCACGAACAGCCCGTCAATCAGGGCGGCGAGCGCCCAGAGGACGAGGAACAAAAGAAGCTTGAGCGGAGTGAACAGCGCGTATGCCGAAACAAAGCTTAAATAGAAGGCGAGCAGCGTCCCCGCGACCGAGGATATGAGCGAGACTGCGTTGCCCGCGCGCACCGCGCGGCAGAGACGCTTCGAGCCGACGGCGAGCTCGGCATAGGGTGCGAGACCCTCGCGGTAGCGCAGGGCGCAGGGATCCGTGCCGTTTTTCTCGGAGAGCGCGAGGCGCGTGGAGAGCTGGGGATAGATCGCGCGGGCGTCGGTTCCGAACTTGCGCTTCAAAAGCGCGGGAGTGATGTTCCCGTCGCGCACCGCGAGCACCGGGGTGATGTGGGCGCGGGCGAGGGCGTGCATTGCCCAGTCGACATTTTCCGCGGGCAAGTATTTGACCGCGAATACGGCGATGAGCGCGCCGTCGACGGCGAGGAACATTCCGGTCTTGAGCGTCAGCCCGTGCGGGAGCGTTATGCCCATCTTGCGGCAGAAGGACGAGGTGCCGAAAAGCACGGTCTCGCCGTGGATAGTGCCGCCTACGCCGCCCTCCTCATAATAGTTGAGGTCGGACAGAGGCTCAAGACGCCCGCCCTCGGCGGCAAGCAGATTGTCAAAGAGCCTGGAAATGCCGGTCTCGGAGGCGTGAGCCATAGTCGCAGCGTAGGAAAAGACCTTGCCGCTCTCCTCGCCGAAGATCTTGAGACCGTTGAGAGAGACCGTTCCCGGGGGAAAGAGGTCGGTGTCGGTCAGAATAAGGCAGTTGCTGCGGCGCATGATATCCGCTCCGCAGAAGCCGGCGACCGCGCTGCCGCTTTTGGCGAAGCGCCTTGTCGCCCGTCGCAGCGGCAGCGAGTAGACCAACGGGAACGAGAGCGTGCAGGCGCAGGAGAGCACCGCGGATAGGTACCAGAAGTAAAGCGTGCCGACATCGGTCTCGACGTTGGAGAGTACAGAGAAGACGATCGCGCCGACCACGACGACCGGAAGCACGATGGTCTGCCAGCGGCCGGATATATCCTCGCGCTCTGCGGTGGTCGAAAAGCCGGCGGTGCTGCCGCTTCGTTTTGCCGCTCCGCCTGCGGTCTGCGAAACTATGTACGGGGCGTCGCCCTTGGCCGCGACGCGGAAGGAGTCGTAGAGCGAGCGGAAGAGCATAGAGCGGCCCCACAGCGCGCAGGTCATCGCGAGCGCCGCGACGGAATGCAGAGGCAGAGCGCCGGAGACGGCGGTGCGCGAGGGCACGACAAAGAAGAACGCCGTGTCGATAAGCGCGGAAAGGCACAGAAGCGAGGTCAGCAGCTCATACGTGAATTTGAAGCTCATCAGCTTTTCCGCAGCGTAGACGAACACCTCGCGCCCCAGCACGCAGACCAGCGAAAGCAGCACGAAATACGGCATGACGTTCAAAAGCGGCTCCGTCGCGTATAACTCGGGCATGACGCCGAAGTGGTCAAGGATCTGCGGCAGCCACATCACAGCAGATATGATGGCGGCAAAGCGCGTGACGCGGTGAGCGTTCTGAGCCGCGGCACGATAGTCCGCCACGGTCTCCTCGATGGGGGGCTCCGGCTCGGGCGCGGGCTTTTCGGGTTCGGGTTCGTCAACGAGGCGCTTTTTTGTCGTTTTTTTTCGCGGCTTGGGCTCGTCCTGTTCGCCATCGCCGTAAAACTCCTCGGTATCGACGATCTTTTTGCGAGAAAACAGGCCGCGGCGGGGACGCTCGTCAAGCACGGGCTCGGAGCGCTGCTCTTCAAGCACCTCCTGCACCGTCTGCGAAAGCACCTCCTGCAGGCTGACGGACTGGGACAGGTCGACGGGGGGCACGATGTCCGCCATAGCGCCG
>JAFZQQ010000180.1 GCA_017620315.1 Oscillospiraceae bacterium
GCGCGCCACAGGAAGGTGACAACGTGAGCGCGGGTGCAGATCTGCTCCGGTGAAAAAGTGTCTGTCCCCGTGCCGTTGGCTATTCCGTTCACCAGCGCCCAGTCCACCGCCTCGGCATAATACGCGCCCGCGGGAACATCCTTCATGTCCGTCACGCGTGCCGTGCGCGGTATTCCCTGCGCTCTCGCGCTCAGTCCCGCGCAAAGCAGCCCCGGCAGTATCAGCGCGCACAGAATTCTCGCGGCGCTTAGGAAATGCTTTTTCATGTTCTTCTCTCCCGAACCCTTCCGGTTTTCCGTGTGTTAATGCGCGTTGTCGATATACGCCCGCAGACGCTTGCGCACCGCGCTGATCTTCCTGCCGAGCTCAGCCGCCTCATTGGCGGAACGGCGCTGTTCCGCGCTATGAGCGTCTCCGCTCTCCGCGGGCGGCTCTATCCCAAGCTTCTCCGTCAGCTCTTTTACATCCTCGCTCGACCCGTCGAGCTCATTGCCGAGCCCCTGCAGCCTCACCCGCAGCCTCAGGGTAAGGAATATGAACGCTCCGCTGCCCATGTCGCGCACGGTATATATGTACTCAAGCTCGATATTGTCCTAAAACAGGCGCAGAGAATCGTATATCTTCCGATACTCGGGCGTACCCTCGTCGCCCGGGGCCAGCGCCTTGGAGCGCGAGAGCAGGACCGAACCGAGTATGACGTTTGCAGCCACAAATAGTCCGCAGACTATTATGATCACCTTTGCCGTTTCGCTCAGCCGGTGTTTCTTCATGGCCGCATCTCCTTATGTCCCGTCTTTCATCCGCGCTCCGGAGCCGACGTCAGAAATCCCTGCCCTCTCCCGCGTTGACATCGAACACGGTCATACCCGAAAACAGCGGGCTTGAGCTCACAATATAACGCAGTGCGTCCTCCGGTATATCCGAGGTGGAATAATCCACATATACCGCCTTAATAAACTTTCTGTAAAGGCAGATGTCGTTGAGCGCCTGCGTCGCGCCGCCCGCGCTCATGCAGGCGTAGCGTCCCTTCACTCTCTCCGCGACGTCCGATATCACCTTCTCATCGCGGGAAATGACATAGACCGGCGGCAGCTCCGGCAGCACGATCCGCCTTGTATACCACTCCACGGTTCGCGCCTTGCCCAGCGCCTTTGCCTCATACAGCGCGTTGTCCGCCAGACGGTACAGCTCCTCGAACGGTACGCCGATACGGTCGGCAACGATGCCGATGCTGCACGAAAAGCCCTCGCGGTTGCCCGCCTTCATCATGCGCAGCATGGTGTTGATACGCCCGCAGCGCTCCATCAGGCTCACGTCAGAGACCGGGCCGCGAAGCAAAACCATAAACTCGTCTCCGCCGACCCTGCCGATCACGTCGCGTCCTCTGAAGCAGTTTTGCAGGATCCTGCCAAAGTTGCGCAGCACCTCGTCGCCGACCTGATGACCACACTCGTCGTTTACGGTCTTGAAGTTATCGAAGTCCATTATGAGCAGTGAGCACTCCTCGCCCTGCTCGCGCTCCGCAAGGTGCCTTGCGACCGTCTCCTCGAAGGCCGTCTTGTTGAGAAGGCCGGTGAGCATATCCTTGCTGCTCTTGGTCTCGAGCTTGCGCACCATTTCCTTCTCGTAATGTATGCAGTTTTCCTTGCGGTTGAAGCCGTTGTAGATGGCCGTGACCATCTGGGCGCAGCTCTCATATCCGCAGAAGGTGCAGTTGATCTGCCTCGACTCGGGAGTAAGCTTGTTGAGACTGCGGTATATCTCGTCAGCCTCCCTTTCGTTCGGCACCCGATAGGCGCACTGCGCCGAGCGGTCGGTATAGCCGCGAAGATAGTCCTCCAGCCTGAGCGAGGCAAACTGCTCGTTATATCTGCGAAGCCTCTCCTCGCGTGAGTCGGGAATAGACCACACGCTGCCGCTTTCGTCCTTTTTTGCCTTCTCGCGGATGCTCAGAAGCTCGTACAGCGCGTCGTCCGTCACAGCCTTCTCGGGCTCGACCGCCGTTCCGCATACGCAGCCGTTTTCACAGTTCAGCGCGTCGAAGAGCATAAACGGCGTCGTGCCCTTGCCGATGCGCTCGGCGTTCGCGCTCAGCCACTTGTAGAGGCGCTTCTCGCCCTCTATCTGGCGAATGAACACGCTGTCGCCCAAAAACCAGCGTATGGTCTCCGTCAGTCCGCCCGGCGTCGGGTAAAACGAGCCCAGGCCGTATTCTATCTCGCTGTGCGCGTCTGGGCCGGACAGCTCGTTGAAGCGCGCGTAGCGCATCAGATGATCGAAGGTGACGTTATACTGGACAAGCCCCTCGTTATGTGGGTCGTCTATTTCGAGTTTTTTTGCGATGCAGGGGCTTATGAACGCGAACTTATCCGTGATCCCAAGCTCCTTGCGCGCATAGATGGCGGCACACATCAGCGGGCTCTGCACAGGGAAGAGCTTCGGTATCAGCTCGGGGATATAATGCTCGATGTACGAGACCACGGCGGGGCATGGCTGGGAAATGCCGCCGTAGAATTTGTTTTTCTCAATGTAATTGAGATAGCCCCAGGTCGTGATATCCGCGCCGAAGGACACGCTTATGATCCTCTGCACGCCCATCTTTTTCAGCCCTCCGAGAATGGAGGCATAGCTGTCCGGATAATTTGCCTTGAAGGACGGCGCGAGCAGCAGCGAAATCTTCTCGCCGTTGTACAGATCTTCAAAAAACCGCTCGGTGTCGTCGTCATACTCGCGCGCGCCGTGCACGCAGGTGTCGATGCAGCTTCCGCAGGCGACACAGCGGCTTTCGTCCACGACGATCCTTGCCCTGCCGTCCTCCAGCACCGAGATGCACGCGCCCATGGCGCTGCAAGCGCTGATGCACTTGTTGCAGCCGATGCAGTTGTCGTTGGTATGTACGATCGAATTATGCATATAAAACGCCCCTCCGCAAGGAAGTTCCGTCAATACTCAAGAGCCACTGGTTATAATAACGCCAATTTAATTATTTATATCACAGAATCGCGCGCTATGCAAGCCCTCCCTGCGCCGGAAAAGGCGTCGATGCACTATTTTTTCAACCCAGCGCCGGGGATGCCCAAAAAACAGAGCCGGCGGTCGGAGCAGCTCATCCGCCCCGGCCGCCGCCGTGTCTTTTTGTCTTATGCGTTCCCTCTCCACACCGCGCAAAGCGGAACGAAGCTTGTCTTTTTCACCAGCATCACCTTGTAGGTGCAGCCTTGCTTTACCTCAAGGGTAGTGGTGTAGGTCTGCGCCGCGCTGTTCGCGTTGACACTTTTTGTCCACATGCCCGTCTGCCTGCCGTTCTCATAGGCAACCGCAACCAGCAAGCCGCTGCCCGAGGTCGTGACCGTCGCCTTGAGCCTGCCGCCCGAAAGGTCGCCGCTGACTGAGGTGGACACGTCCTTGTAATTCGCGGTCACAGTGACCACTTTTTCGGGCATGGTGAAGACGCTTATGTTGTTGCCCGCGTAGCTGATGCTCACGCCGTCGTCCGTCGTCCACTTGTCGAACTCCTTGCCCGCCGCGGGCTCGTTCGGGCTGATCTGAACCTGCGAGCCAGCGCTGTAATACCCGCCGCCCGTGCCGTTGTTCACCGTAACGAGATAGTGCACCACCGGAGTAATGAGGACGTAACTGTCCGCCGGCGTGAGGTTGAAATGATTGATTTCGCCTGCAACCTTGGTCAGCGTGCCGGAGTTCCACGTAACGCTTCCGAAAACCTGACCCCAGGGAAGGCGGCTGTTGTCCGGGCTGAACGTGATGACGGCGGTATCCCCGGCGCCCACATAGAGATTGCCCTTATAGGTCATGCCGTGGTTTTTGTATGCCTTGATGCCGCTGGTTTCGTAATTGGTGTACTCGCCGAAATCACAGTTTAACTGATAATCCACCATGACATTGCGCGCAGGCTTGCCGCGGTTGCTTTCATCCCAGACGCGATCCGCCCCGGCCGTCTTTCCGGCGTCAAGATAGAGCGTGTTGTACACCCGGCTGGGCTGGGGCTGCCCCAGACCGATGGGGAAAGTGCTGCCGCTGTCGTCCAGGCAGTCTATGAGCGCCGGTCCCGACCCGCCGGAATCGCTCCAGCCCCAGAAGGTGCCGGCGGTAGTCGCCTGGCCTTTGATGCTGCCGGAGAACAGAACGCCGCGCAGTGTGGTGGAGGAGGTGCCGCCGTGCCCGACCACGCCGCCGCAGTGCGTGCCCGTGGCGGTTACCGTCGTGTCGATCGCGCAGTCTTCGATCAGATTCGTGCCGGCAGCGACGCCCACCAGTCCGGCGCTGTGCATACCGCCGGTCACGGAGCCCTGCACCTTCAAGTGCCTGATCTCCGCGCCGTTGATGCAACCAAAGGGCGCGCAGATCCCCCGGGCGCTCAGGTTCACAGTCATCGTGAACCCTTTGCCGTCGAAATGGCCGCAGAACGGATGCTGCGACGAGCCCAGCATGGTCGCGACCGCGAGATCCTTATTCATCTCAAAATACTTTCCGCTCGTGTCGAAGCCCGATTCCACGAACGTGCAGAGCTTTTTCCACATCCCCGTGGAGGAAACAATATAGGGCCTGTCAGCCGAGCCGTCCTCATTGTTGTTGTAAGCCAGTCCGCCGCAGTATTTGCATTTCCCGTCGGTCAGCTTATGGTTCTCGCAGATCGAGATCACCGCATAGCGCAGTTGGCAGTATTTTTCTCTGTTATAGGGAGCACTGCCGGGATCCGCGTACTGCGCGCTGTCTTTATCTTCGCCCGCCTTGACGCACGCGTCGTATTCCAGGGAAATGCGCTCGGTAACAGGGATAGAGCTGTTGGCGCCCTGATCCGTGATGCTGAGATTCGTGCCGATCGCCTCAGCGCCCGTGCCGCTGCTCCCCGCTTTGCCGGCAACAGCCTTTACGACGCCGCCGTGAAAGTAGAAGCTTCCGGGGTTAAGCACACTCTCCGAGGGTCTGCCCGAGCCGATGCCCGCCGCCGCATTGCCTTTATCGTTGATGGCCCTCGCGTACACCGACCCGCCGTAGACGATCGTTACTCCGCCGTCCCCGTGCTCGCCGCCGCCGATGCCCGCGCCGCCGCTGTTGCCCTTGGCGGTTATCGTTCCGCCGTATATTTCCACCCGGCCGCCTTTTCCTCCCTTGCCGCCGCCGATGCCCGCGGCCCCATAGGCGCCCTCGGCGGTGATGGTGCCGCCCATGATGATGACCGTTCCGCAGTTCACTCCATCCTCCGCGGAACCGCCGATCGCCGCAGCCTTGTTCCTGCCCCACAGCTCCATACTGCCGGGGCCGTATACCGTCAGCTTGTTACCAGCAGACACATTGATGCCCGCGTTTGTGCCGCCCAAGGCGGAGGTGTTCGTGGAGTTTAACGTCTTCCCCTCCGAGAGGATCAGCTTCACATCCCCTGTCACCTTCATCCGCTCCGACATGGTCACGTCGTCATCGACGGCATACCAGCCGCTCGTCAGGTTGAAAACCCCGTCGCGCACGAGCCACGGGTTCGTTTCCGTTCCCGCGGTGTCAGGATCGTCCGGGTACCGGCACGAAAGCCAGCTCGCATAAAGCGTCAATTCCCTGGCTTCGGGCAGCGCGCCCCCGGGCATGTATTGCGTCCCGGTGCCATCCGCGGCGGTGTTCCAGCTGCAGAACACAGAGGCGTTGTTGGAAAACTTACATTCCGGCACGGTTGGATTGTTCGAAAAGTAGAAGCATTGTATACAGCCGTTCGTGCCGTTGTTGCTCATGAGGTTCAGCTTTAATTTGTATTCGCAGAATTCCTCCATTGCCAGAATATCGCGTGCCCCGCTGCCGACCACGGTGCCGTTGTTGACGCAGTTTATGATATCCACCCCGCTGGCTGACGCGATACCGCCGGGATAAGATATGCTGGCTTCGATTTTGCCGTTGTTTACGCAGTTGATGATCCTGCCCGCCTCCGTCCACGCAGAGATACCAGCCGCATACTGTGCCGCCTTGACCGGGCCGTTATTGGTGCAGTTCTCGATAGAGCAGGTATGCCCAATGCCTTCTTTTGTCCATGTGTAGCCTGTGATTCCGCCCGCACAGCCTTCGTTGCCGTTCATGCAGGTAACAGCGCCGCGATTCTCGCAGCCGCTGATGACGCCGGTGCATTCGCCCGCAATGCCGCCGACATAGTTTTGGGCCTGGGCTTCAGCGGTATTCACGCAGTTTTTTATAGTGCAGTGCGCAACTCCGACAAGGCC
>JAFZQQ010000181.1 GCA_017620315.1 Oscillospiraceae bacterium
CGTCGTCCTCGGCGTGAGCAAGGACAGCGTTGACGCGCACAAACGGTTTGAGGAGAAATACGGCCTGCCGTTCACGCTGCTCTCCGACACGGAAAAGACCGCAATACAGGCCTACGATGTTTGGAAGGAAAAGAAAAGCTCGGGCAAGGTCACCATGGGCGTCATCCGCACGACCTATCTGATCGAGGACGGCGTGATCGTGAAAGCGTTCGGCAATGTGAAAGCGGCAGAGAACCCCGCGCAGATGCTTGAAGTACTGGCATAAAAAGGCAGTGCTGCATTTTCACGATTCAATTGTCTTATGGAATAGAGGCACTTTTAGGGGCCTATTGCCTGTAGGGGCAAAATATTTGCTACCGACGGAGTGATTGAGTTCACCATCGGTCGAGCAAAGAACAGCAGAGGACGGGACACTATCCTCTGCTGTTTTTCAAATTATCTGTCACTTTTTGTCTTTCAAATTCGTCTATAATGGAGAAAGGTCTTTCGGCAAACTAAGGAGATGAGCGCGTGGAGGACACAAAGATCATCGAATTGCTATGGCAGCGAGACGAAGGCGGCCTGCAGGAGGCAAAAGAGAAATATGGTGGTTTCTGCGGCAATCTTGCGAACAACCTGCTCGGGAACTGGCAAACCGCAGAAGAGTGCTGGAGTGATGCGCTGCTGCACCTGTGGAACACCGTTCCTCCGGAGCGTCCGCTGCACCTTCGGGCGTATCTCGCAAAACTGACACGGAGCATTGCCATCGACCGCCTTCGGCTGGAAAATGCCGAGAAGCGTGGAGGTGGCGAAACAGCGGCATTGCTGGACGAACTGGCCGAATGCGTTTCGGGAAAAGAGGACACCGAAAGCGAGGCATTTTCCCGAGCACTGGGTGAAGAGATCAGCCGCTTCCTGTCGAGCCTACCTGCACGGCAGAGTCAGCTGTTTATTCGACGTTACTTCCATGGCGACACAGTAAATGCTTTGGCAAAACGCTTCGGCATGAAGACGAACAGCGTCACAGTGTCACTATTGCGCACACGCTCAGCGCTCCGGTCTTACCTTGAAAAGGAGGGGTATACACTATGACAAGCAGACAACTGTTTAATAGTTTGCAGTATTTGGACGACGCCTTGGTGGAGGTGCCCGATACGCGTCCAACAAACAAAACCGTGTGGATCCGCTGGGGCGCGGCAGCAGCTGTTTTTGCGCTGATCGTAGGCGCGGTCTTTGCGTTGCCGCGCCTGCGGCACAATGGCGAGCCGCAGCCCGTCGGTGTTCCTGGCGGCGAATTAAATTGGACAGAGCCGCCCCAAAGTATGGCAGGCGAGCCGCAGCCCGTCGGTGTTCCCGGGGCCGATGCGTTGCTTCCCGAAGCGGCAAAACCGACGGTTCTCGCATGGAACGAACTGGACGAGGCTAGAGCGAGCTACCAAGCGGACGTGGCAGGCGTCGCGATGGCAAGCGAGCCTTTAACGGCGGCACAGACTGCAGCTTGCACCCCGGAGATTCAGGAGGAGTGGATGACGCAGTTCAATGGCATCGCGTACTATTACCTCAAAGGCGGTGCGGGTGGCCTTGCGTATATCGAGCTGACGCTTCAAAACGCTGCATGGGGCGGTAACTCCACAATCCGTATCCGGGATAAGGATACTCCGGATCCGCCACAGTGCTATGTCCAGGTTCGGGAAACAGACCATGTTGGAAGTTACGGTGGACAGGAATACCGAGCTTACCGCCTCAATTATCTTCATGGAGAGGGAGACCCGGCGACCAACCCGCCGGAAGCTTGGACGGAGTTGACAGTAGTATTCGAGAAAGAAAACGTGGTATATACCCTCTATGCCAATGTGCCGCAGACGCAGGAGGAGCTCGCAGCAATGGACCTGCGGGATCTGCTGCTCTGTTACGCCGGAACGCATAACGTACCGGATTTGAGTGCGTTCCATTGTGGGGAGCATGTTTATCGGGACGAGGAACTGACATTCGCCGAGGGGCTGGCCGATCCGGACTTCGGCGCGTATCTGCCCGCAGCCGGGCCTGAGGGCTATGATCTCGATATGCTGCGGCGCTATCAATTGGAGGATACGATCGATTACCTGATGGCCGTTTGGTTCAAACCTCAGACCCACGGCGAACTGGTCTGGCTGATCAAGCCGACGGATGCGGAGGGGCTCTCACGCGTCGTGGATCCGGCAGAGCCGGAAACGTACGACTGGAACCGCTATCCCACCCCCTGGTCCGCCTATGCTGCGCAGGAGAACTGGCTGACCATCGAAAACCCGGTGTTCCGCATCGACGATTTGACGCCGGACCAAATTGCCACGCGCGTCCACATTGGAGACGAGGGACTTGCGATGTGCCGATTCGGCGTACTCCTTGAAAGCGGGATCATCATCGAAATCAATTCAAAGGATGTTCCGGCAGAATGGATCTATGAAAGCATAATTCAAGCCAGACAATAGAGGTTACCGAGGAACAAAACCTTGACAAATGCGTCATAATGAAATAGATGAATTTCGCATGAGAACGGGAACAATTTAGGAGGATGCTCCATGAAAAAGTGGTATTCTGCGGTTTTGCCGCTGGTATTATGTGTCGCGCTGCTTGTTTCTGCGCCAGCAGCCGCGCAGTCAGAAGAAACCTATCCGGCGATTGCAACCAACAACTCGATCGTTGTCAGCAACAGCGCCGACCTGCCCGATGCGCATCTGGTCTATCCGGCCGTTTACAAGATCGACGGGGCCAATTACTTCAAGCTCCGCGACCTTGCCATGATCCTGAACGGCAGCGCAAAGCAATTTGCGGTGGACTATGACGCCGCCGCCGGTGCGGTTTCGATCACCTCCGGCAAGCCCTACACCGCGATCGGCGGGGAGCTGACCGGCGCCGCTGCGGA
>JAFZQQ010000011.1 GCA_017620315.1 Oscillospiraceae bacterium
GAAATACTCCGAAGGATGCCGTTACTGCTATGTTTATCGGCAGGATGAAGCATACGGCAGCACGGCTTCGTCGGAACAGTGCCGCAAAACACAAAACTTCAATCTGCCAATAAAGAAGAAACGTGACGGAACGCTGAAGATCGAACCCGGCTCCATCGTCATGACTTGCTTTACCTCGGATTTTTTGCTGAAGGACGCAGATGAATGGCGCGATGAATGCTGGGAAATGATCAAGCGCCGCGATGATTGCATGTTTTACTTCTTCACGAAGCGCATCGAGCGCTTTTCGGAATGTGCGCCGGTTGACTGGGGAGACGGTTATGATAATGTTATTGTAGGCTGCACCTGTGAAAACCAGGATCGGGCGGATTTTAGACTGCCGATTTTCGCAAAGCTGCCGATCAAGCACAAAACAATAATCCTCGGTCCCATGCTTGGGCCGATCGATCTTGAAAAGTATCTGAACGGCAGCATCTGCGAGGTGGCTTGTTCAGGCGAATCGGGCATCAACGTGCGGCCGCTCGATTATGACTGGGTGCTGGACGTTCGCCGCCAGTGTATGAACAAAGGCGTTCCTTTTCAGTTTCATCAAACGGGGGCATATTTCATAAAAGGCGGCAAAACGTACCATATACCTCGCCGCTTCCAAACATCGCAGGCTCGCAAAGCGGGGATCGACTACAAAATTGTGAATGGATATATACCGGATTCTCAGGCTTAGATAGTGAATGTGCGGAGCGGCGGACAGCCGAAAGATAAAAAAAACTGATATCGCGAAAGCGGCGTTTGAAGGAGGCAATCACAGTGAATGACTTTAACGAATATGTTCGTGAGGCTTTTTCCGCAGCCGGTGATATTGTCATAAAATCCATGATAGGCGGATATCTTGTATAAGCAGATTTACTTCCTATGCCCTTTTCGTCAAGCAATCTGATTATTGCTGCTTGCGTTCCCCGCTTTTGCCGCTTTTTCCAATCGCTCAATGCTTTAAAGTTAAAGGAATATAGCCCTCCTTCTTTTTTGTACTCACGCGTTTTCTTCGCGGTCACAAAATCATCTCCTCGCAACAAAGTGTGCACATTCGTTTGAGTCGAGTAAAGCTTATCAAATAAGAACCGAAAAAGATAGTTCTGATTTTGAGAAAACTAGAATCCGTCCCATCAGAACCAAAAGTCGAAGGGCCATAAAAAGCACCTTCTTTGTCTATAGCACCCCAACTTTTGCGCACTTGAAACCTTACGCGACCTATGCTACACTACATCGAGCATCAGTTTTTCGAACTTTTCGCCATCACAACAGCGCGAAAAGGTGCTTGTGTTGAAAAAGATTTGAGAACCGCGAAATAAGGAGGAGGGCAACCATGGGACGACTCAAGGACTTAAGAGCCTATGTGGACGGCGAGCTGGAAGCGCTCGCGCCTGACAAACGCAACAGCGCGATCGTGCATCTCTACGGCGTGTCGCTGGCGGCGACCATGATCGCGCAAAAGCGCGACCTTGACGCGGAGCTGCTGTCGATGGCGGCGATGCTCCACGACCTCTACGCCTACAAAAGCGGCTCCTACGACGACCACGCGCACAAGGGCGCGGAGCTGGCGCGCGAGGTGCTGGACAAGCTGGCGCTCACCACGCCGGAGGAGGCGGAGGTGATCTGCTCCGCCATCTACCACCACGACGACAAGCTCGTCGTGGACAGCCCGACGGACGAGGCGCTCAAGGACGCGGACGTCATCCACCACTGCATGAACGACCTCTCCAAGCCGGTGAAGGACAAGGAGCGGGCGCGCTTTGACAGCCTCTGCGCCGAGTTCGGCATGGCGGGCGTTTAAGCGCGAAAGGGCAGAGGAGGATATGGCTGTATGAGCGGAACGTTGTATGCTGTCGGCGTCGGTCCCGGAGACCCCGAACTCCTAACGCTGAAAGCCGTTCGCATCCTGCGTTCGGCCGATGTCATCGCCTGTCCAGCCAAGGGGAACGCTCCGGGCGTCGCATATCGGATCGCAGCAGAAGCGCTCCCGGAAATTGGCGGGAAGAAGCTGCTCCCTCTCTCCTTCCCAATGTCGGGCGAAAGCTGCTCCCGGGCGCACACGGAAGCGGCAAACCGCATCACGGTCCAACTGCGGGAGGGACGGAACGTCGCATTTCTGACGCTTGGCGACCCCGGCTTCTACTCGACCTTTTTCTATATCTGCAAGGCCGTTGCCGAAAGCGGCTTCGCTGTGGAGATCGTCAGCGGGATCCCCTCGTTCTGCGCTGCGTCGGCGCGTCTTCTGACGCCGCTCGCTCTGGGCGGCGAACAGGTCCTGATCACATCCGAGCCGCAGATGGACTTTTCCGGCACGATCATTGCGATGAAGGTCGGCAGGCGGCTGCCGGCGATCAAAGAGAAGGTCGCGAGCACCGGAAGAACTGCTTATCTGGTCGAGAACTGCGGGATGGACGATGAGCGCGTGTACTCCGGCGTCGGTGCGATGCCGGAAGAAGCCGGGTATTTCTCCCTGA
>JAFZQQ010000182.1 GCA_017620315.1 Oscillospiraceae bacterium
CTTGTCAACTATTTTCTTATATAATTACTGAATAAATACCGCTTTTTCGTCTTGCAATCCCTTGTCGTCCCCTCTCCCATGCCGCCCTTCAAAAATCTTTTCAGAAAACACTTGACAAAGCGCCCCGCATGTATTATTGTACTAATCACCTAATACAATGACACAAGGAGGTGGGGATGGGATGGAACACGGCTTTCGCAGCGATCTGCCGATCTACAGCCAGCTTGTGCAGCGTTTGCGGCAGGATATTGTTTCCGGCGCTCTGCCGCCGGGAACCCGCTTGAATTCCGTGCGTGATCTGGCAGCCGATGCGGGCGTCAACCCCAACACGATGCAGCGTGCGCTGCAGGAGCTTGAACGCGATGAGCTGGTCTATACCCAGCGCACCAGCGGGCGTTTTGTCACCGAAGACGTCACGATCATTGCCCGCAGCCGGGCTTTGATTGCAAAGGAAGAGATCCGCTCGTTTTTGGCGGCTATGCATCTGCTGGGCTATCAGCGGCAAGAAATTTACCAACTGCTGCAGGAAGAAAAGGAGGAACAGGAATGAGTGGCATTTTAGAATGTCGGGGGCTCTGCAAGCGCTACGGCGCAATGGCGGCGCTCGACGATATCAACCTCAGCATCGAACCGGGGCGCGTCGTCGGCCTTCTGGGGCCGAACGGCAGCGGCAAGACTACACTGATCAAGCTTTGCAACGGGCTTTTGACCCCGACGAGCGGCGAGCTTTTGATTCTCGGCGAGCACCCGGGCGCGCTCACCAAGGCCGTCGTATCCTATCTGCCGGATCGCGTAACGCTGCCCGAATGGATGAGCGCACGGCAGATTATGGACTTTTACGCCGATTTCTACGCGGACTTCCAGCGCGACAAGGCGAAGGATATGCTCACGCGCCTCGGGCTGAGCGAGCAGATGAAAATCAAGCAGATGTCCAAGGGCATGCGTGAAAAGCTGCAGCTCATTTTGACCATGAGCCGCGAGGCCAGCCTCTATCTGCTTGACGAGCCGATCGGCGGCGTCGATCCCGCAACGCGCGACTATATCCTGGAGACCATCATCCGCAACTACAACCCCGAGGCCGCCGTCATCATCTCCACGCACCTGATCGCGGATGTTGAGGCTGTGCTCGACGAGGTCATCTTTATCAACAACGGTCACATCGTGCTGCAGAGCGCGGTCGACACGATCCGCGACGAGCACGGCAAGAGCGTAGACGCCTATTTTCGGGAGGTGTTCAAATGTTAGGGAAACTTATCAAGCACGAGTTTCGTGCCACCGGGCGCATTATGCTGCCCGTGCTGGGCGTGCTGCTGCTGATGTCGGTGCTGGCCGGGCTGTCGATCCGGCTGCTGGATACGGGGCACATCGCCACCATGATGCGCATTGTCGCCGGACTGTTCATCGCAGCCTTTGCCATTGGCGTCATTGCCGCAATTATCATCGCCATCGTGTTGATGGTCAACCGTTTTTACCGCAATCTCCTGTGCGACGAGGGCTATTTGATGCACACCCTGCCCAGCAACGCCCACGCGCTGGTCTGGTCGAAGATGATCGTCTCTTTGTGCTGGTTCATCGTCACCGGGCTTGCCATCTCGCTTTCGGTGTTTTTCATGGCGCTGATTCTGGGCGGTCTGCAGACCGTGGACTTCAGCGGCTTTGCCGAGGGCTGGAAACAGGCGATTGCATTTTTACAGGAAGAGGGCGTCGGCCGCGGTCAACTCTGGCTGCTGCTGCTTGAGTTCTTGGCGGCAGCACTGCTGAGTATGCTTGCCAGCTGCCTGCACTTCTACGCGGCGATGAGCCTCGGTCACATGGCGCCGAATCGCAAGGTGCTCTTCAGCGTGCTGGCCTTCATCGGCATCAGCATTGCTTTCCGCATCATCCTCTCCGGCGTCGCAGCCGGGATGATCCAAAGCGGCACAATGCAGGCCTTCTTCCTCGGCTTGGAAGAGGCGCCGTATATCTCCGGCGCGTTTTCCATGCTCCACAAGATCGCTCTGGGCACACTGCTTTTGAGTCTGATTCAGAGCGCCGTGCTCTACGTACCCACAGTCTTCGGACTGAAAAAAGGCCTGAATCTGGGCTGATTGCTTCCCCTGCCCCATCGTTTTGTCATGTTGAGCGGAGCGAAGCGGAGTCGAAACATCTTGCATCATTTTATCACGACTCCGCTTCGCGTTACAAAACGCAGCGCAGGGGGATTATTTTGCCCAAAATTCATTTTCAGAGGTATTCTATGGCAAACAATTCCCGCTCTCAAGGCTTTGCGACGCCTTTTAACCGCCGCGCCCTCATCGTCTTCTTTGCGTTTTTAGTCCCTCTGTCCGCCGCCGCAATGCTCGGCATCTGTCTCGGCGGGCCGGAGGGCGGACTGCCGGTCACGCTCGTCCTGCTCGCCGGGATTGCTCTGGCGCTGTTTGCCCCGCGGGCAAAAGATCCTTCGACTCCGCTTCGCTCGAAGGGTCTTTTCGGCGAAGCCGAATGATTCTAAAATAAATCGTTTCGCTTGCGCGAAAAGATGTTTCGACTCCGCTTCGCTCCGCTCAACATGACACATCAAACAGTCTGCGCGCGTTATGTCACAAACGCC
>JAFZQQ010000183.1 GCA_017620315.1 Oscillospiraceae bacterium
CCGCCGGTCTCGCACACGCGCTTCGGGTCTATCTGCGGATACTTTTCAAGCACAGCGTCAGCAAAATCCATCAGGTTCTGATAGTCCACCGTGCCGTACTTGCCGCGGATGTCCGCGAAGGTGTTGTCGCGCCCGTCGCTTCCGGTGGGATTGCAGTAGAACACGAAATAGCCCATGCCCGCCCAAAGCTGCATCTCATGGTAGAAAACCGCGCCGTAGACAGTCTTCGGCCCGCCGTGGATATCAAAGACCGCGGGGTATTTCTTCGCGGGATCTAAGTCCTTGGGCTTGAGCACCCAGCCGCCGATCTCCGTGCCGCAGCTCGTAAGCTTCAGCGGCTCCGGCTGCGCGACATAGCGGTCTTCCAGCGCGGCGTCGTTGAAGCTGCTCACGCGCTCGACGCTGCCCGTGCGAAGGTCGGCGCGGTAAAGCTCCTGCGGATGCATATCGTAGAGCGCCACGAGCAAAGCCTCGTCGCCAAAGACGTCAAAGCTGTCTATGCTGCCGGTCTTCGTGACAAGCGGCGTGTCGCTGCCGTCGGCGTCCAGGCGGTGCAGCACACTGTCGCCCTCGCGCGTGGTCAGGTGGTAGAGGCTGCCGCCGCGCTCCTGGCATTGCTTCCCACCGCCGAGACGGCAGTCGCTTCCGACGGAGCAATACATATTGTATTCCTCGGCGCGGACGAGCGAAAGCTCGCCCGTTTTTACGTTCACGTTGTAGACCCATGCGTTTTCGTTCAGTCCGAAGCGCTCAGCCTCTGTCGAAAAGAGCCAGAGCCTGTCGCCCGCGCTCTCCATGCCGCCGAGCTCGCTGTCGTTTTCGAGCAGCGTACGCGTTTCCCCGGTCTTCCAGTTCACGGCGCGCAGCGTAAAGCCGCGGATAGAAAGCCGGGGCTTGCGTTCACTGACGGCGTAGACGACCTCGTCGCCGATAACGGTAAAGTCTATCACATCATCGGGCAGGTCTGTGACGGGCTTGATCTCAAGCGGGTCAAGGCTCACCAGGAAAAGCCTGTCGCGGCCTCCGTTTATCACTCCCTTTCCGTTTCCCCAGAACGGGAGCTCGTCGAAGGCCTCGTAGTCCTTGTCCTCGTCGCGTTCCTTTTTGACCTTTTCGCGCTCCTCCTCCGAGGCGTTCCAAAGCTCCGGATGAAGCTTGTCCACCGAAGCGGTGACGGCGAAATGCTTTTCGTCCAGCACGCGCAGCCCGCCCGCGGCAAAGGGCAGTTCAAAGTACGGCAGCGCCTCGCCTCCGCGCAGGTCAAGGACATAGTAGGAGGTAAACTCCTCCTTTGCCTCGGCGCGCTTTTTCTCCTTCGCCGAACGCACCGCCGGGAAGATGATGCGCTCGTCGTCCAGCCAGTTGAAGCCGGCTTCCTTGCCGATGTCGGTCAGCTGGCGCAGCTTGCCGCTCTCATAAAGCCAAAGTCTGCGCTCGTAGGAGTTCTCCTCCTCGTTGGCGTTCGCGACGACAAAGGCGGCGCGCTTGCCGCCCGGCGCGTAGCGGACGTTCGAGAGGAACCGGTATTGCAGGATATCGTCCAGTTCTATGCTTTTCATAATATACTCCTACTGTTTTATTTCATGCGGCGCAGCGTTTCCTTCACCAGTTCCCATGTGCGCCTGGTCGACGCGATGTGCAGCTTTTCGGAGGGCGTGTGTATATCCTCCATATCCGGGCCGATGGAAATGCAGTCCAGCTCGGCCAGCTTGCCCGCGAACAGTCCGCACTCAAGCCCTGCGTGGATGGCCTCGATCTTCGGCTCGTGTCCGTACTGCTCGGTGAACACCTTCGCCATCAGATCGCGAAGCGGGGACTCCGCGCGGTACGCCCAGCCGGGATAATCCCCTGTCACGCCCATATCGCCGCCAAGGCGCTCGGTAAGGCAGCGCAGTGAGCTGAGCAGCATCTGCTTCTGCGAGTCTATGCTGCTGCGCACAGAGAACGACGCCTTAACATATTTGTCCTCCGTGTTCAGCACGCCGAGGTTGAGCGAGGTCTGCACCAGTCCCTTGATGTCCGCGCTCATTTCAAAGATGCCGTTGGCGCAGCAGAGAAGGAAGCATATCGTATCCTCGGTGCCTTTTTTGTTCATCGGAGCATAGTCTATCTCGCAGGGCTCGACGTGCACCGTGATATCCGGGTCTGTCGCGCGGTACTCGACTTTGAACTGCTCGCACAGCTCCTTTGCCGCGGCGCGCACGGCGTTTCCGTCGCCGACAAGCACGGCCTCGGACTTAACGGGTATCGCGTTGTCCGCCATACCGCCGCGAACGCTGCAGATCCGAACGTCGCAGCGGCTGTTTACAGCGTACAGCACTCGTCCGAGCAGCTTGTTGGAATTTGCCCTGCCCTTGTCGATCTCCACGCCGGAATGCCCTCCGCGAAGGCCATCCACGGTCACGCGCAGCGCGGTTCCCGCAAAGAGCTCGCGCTTGACGGGAATGCGGCAGTTCGCCCTCGCGCCGCCCGCGCAGCTGACGGTGAATATGCCCTCGTTCTCGGAGTCGATGTTGATGAGGCGTCTGCCCTCAAGAACGCTCGCGTCGAGCGCCGCCGCGCCGAGCAGGCCTATCTCCTCGTCAGCGGTAAAGACCGCTTCGATCGGAGGGTGCTCAAGCTTATCGTCGTCCAGAACGGCAAGCATCATCGCCGCGGCTATCCCGTCGTCGCCGCCGAGGGTCGTTCCCCTCGCGAAGACTACGTCTCCGTCCACGGCAAGGTCAAGCCCCTCGGTCTTCATGTCCTTTTTACAGTTCGCCGCCTTCTCGCAGACCATATCGATGTGCCCCTGCAGGATGACCGGGGCCGCCGACTCATAGCCCGGCGAGGCGGTTTTTTTCACAACGACGTTGTTGGCGTCGTCCTGACGGCACCACAGGCCGCGTTCCTTCGCAAAGCTCACGATCCAGTCGCTCGCCGTCTTTGTATTCTTACTGCCGTGCGGAATGGAGCAAAGCTGCTCGAAGAATGAGAAAACTCCCTTGGGTTCAAGCTGATCCAGTACAGACATTGCGATTACCTCCGTTGCATAATAATACTTTTATAATCCTACCACGTTTACGGCAAAAAAACAATTCAAATACTGACCACTTTTTGCTTGCATTACTTGTTGATGTATGCTATAGTATATCTGTATAATAATCTTGAAAGGGGGCGAAGTGTATGGCAGGTATCAACCCGGTTGGTTATGGCGGCAATGTGTCCGCAGTATGGCGGCAGGCAGATTACAATGCCAAAGTTTCCGCGGCTTACACCGCTGCGGCAAATCCTTCCCAGCCCGACTCTCCGGTAGAGCCGGTCTCCGCTGTGCGCAGAGTCGCTCCCGACGCGGCTGTCCGTGTTCCGGTCGCCGTGCAGGAGCCCCAGATCCCGACAGAAGCAGAACTCAACAACGCCTCGGATAATCTTGCGCGTATGCGCATCCAATACCCCGGAGAAGCTGAAAGCGCCCTTGGTCAGACGATGGCGCAGGCAGGAATTAATACTTTTTTAATGAATGCCGCAGGGATTTCTTAACATTTTCCCTTTAGCATCTATCCTGCAAGAGACAATAGCTTCTTCATTTGTTTTCCTTTCTCCTCAAACAAGAGCTCCCGACGCCTGAGCGTCGGGAGTTTTTGCATACTGACGTCAAAAAAAGCGGCTCGCGCCGCTTTTTTTGATGGAATCAGTTGCTTTTTCTGTTCTTGCACCAGAAGTGCCAGGCCGGAGCCTCGGGAAGCTCCTCACCCTTGATGAGCGCGATTATTACGCGGCGATGCACATAGACGCAGGCGCCGAACAGCGCGGTGAGCAGAAAGCAGATGATCTTTTTCTTCAAGGCAATGCCCTCCTTTTTGTTATTCTTGACTATAGGATACCAAATAATCCTCAAAAATCAAGCTCTATTCAAAAAGTTTACAAAAGCATCACTTTTCGAGCTTGGCGCAAAGATCGTTCAGCGCGTCGGAAAGCGCCTCCTCAAACGTCGGGTGCGGACGCATCGCAAGCAGCAGCTGCTGCGCCGTCATACGGTTCGCTATCGCCTCGCCGAGCTGGGAGATCATGTCCGTCGCGTTGGGGCACATAAGCTGCGCGCCGAGCAGCTCGCCGGTCTCGGCATGCGCCACGACCTTCATAAAGCTGCGTCCCGGATCCGCGATCAGCGTACGTGCGTTCGCGCCCATGACGCATTTGCCGACCTTGACCGGTATGCCCTGCTCCTTCGCCTCGGCGTCGGTGATACCGACGGCCGCGACCTCGGGACGGCAGTAGATGCAGCTCGGAACGACGTTCATATCGGTGTGGTTCTCAACGCCGCACAGCATTTCGACGCATGCCGTGCCCTGCGCCGCCGCCACATGCGCAAGCTGTATGCGCGAGGACACGTCGCCGATGGCGTAGACGCCCTCGACGCTGGTCTGATACCTCTCGTCGACCTTGATGCTTCTGCCGTTCATCTCCGGAGAAAGCCCCTCGGCAAAAAGTCCCTCGCAGTACGCCCTGCGGCCGATGGCGCAAAGCACCGCCTCTCCCTCGGCGGAGTTGGGCTCGTCCTTCGTTGTAAAGTTGACGTGGAAGCCGTTCTCCGCCTTTTCCACGTTTTTGACCATGGAGCCGGTGAATATCCGGACATTCTGTTTTTTGAGTATCAGCGCAAGGTTCTGCCCAAGCTCGCGGTCCATATTCGGTAAAAGCCTGTCGAGCCCTTCGATGATCGTCACCTCGCAGCCCAATTCGGCGTAGAAGGTTGCAAACTCAACGCCGATGACGCCGCCGCCGATAATGATGATCGAGCGGTAGAGGTGGTCCGTACCCTCCAAAAGCTCGTCACTGGTCATAACCCCGGGCAGGTCAAGCCCCGGAATGGGCGGACGCGCAGGCACGGAGCCCGTTGCGACAAGTATGTTGTCCGCTGTGTAGGACGCAACGGCTCCGTCCGCGTCCGTGACCTCGACGGTATGCGCAGCGGTTATCTTCGCGCGCCCGCGCAGCAGCGGCACCTTTGCCCCCTTCAGCAGACTTTCGACGCCCTGTGAAAGCGTCTGCGATATATGGCGCTTATAGGCGAATATCTCCTCCATATCCGCGCGCGCTCCCTCGACGTGGACGCCGATGAGCGCGCTGCCGACCGCCGCCTTGTACGCCTCGGATGAATGAAGCAGTGTCTTGGTGGGCACGCAGCCGCGGTTGAGGCAGGTGCCCCCCGCCTCACG
>JAFZQQ010000184.1 GCA_017620315.1 Oscillospiraceae bacterium
CTTCGAGCGCTGCTACATTCCGGCAAGGCGCGCGGACGATTTGAAATCGATCAAAGGTCTGACGCTGATTCCGGTATCGAATATCGCTGATGCTCTCCGTGATATTGCGCGCTCTTGAGAACGCTGTTGCGCGGGATATAGTGAAGGCAGCCGTTATCGTTCCGCCCGCCGGACGTCGACCCCGTCGCCGCGGCGTAGTTCAGGCTGCACAGCCCGTCGTTCTGATAAGTGCAGTCCGCGCTGCAGGGGATATAGCTCATAACTGATCTGCTCCTTTCGCGGCTATGATGTTGTAAGGCGTAGTATGTGAAGAAGGGCCGGGATTATACATGCGGAGCGGTAATAATATACAAAACGCGGGGCCGAAGTGATCGACAAGCACAAGGCACGAACACAAGGGAGGGAATATAATGTATAAAGTTGTATCGCAGCTATCGGCGGGGAAATGCGTTGCCCTTGAATTAGACAAAAAAGTTACCGAACACGATTATGACGCAATTCGCTGTGATGGCGAAATATATGAAACAGTGCCTTGCTATGGGATTGACGATATAGGCGTTTTGTCTGACAAAAATTATGTTGGGAAGACGGTAGAATTGGTTTTAGCGGGAAAAGGCACGGTGCATAATGAGCGTTACCATTACCGACCACAGCGCCGAGTGCATTGACGCTAAAAATGCCGCTGTGCGCCGTTTCCTTGAAGAAGCCGGGTTGCACTTAGAGGGCGAAGCAAAGGAAGCGCTTGAAATGTCTCCACGCCGTGTTGATACAGGCTTGCTGCGCAACAGCATAACACACGCGCTGGATGGCGAGGGCGCTGCTGCCAAAGAGTATCAGTCAGGCGCTGATCACGCTTCAACCGAATCATCCGCTATAGGCGAGGGCCTGTCCCTCGCCAAATGCAAATATACATAATTGAACAAAATAAAGACTTTGTTCAATGCAGGGGATTGATTTTTCCTTTTGAGGACGCTAATATATATGTATACTTGAAACCCATCTCGGTCAAAGACTTTGGCGAACCGCGGACGATTTTCGGTTTTGCGGCTTATATCCGTCCGAGATTCACTTGTGGAGGTTTTTTATGATCGACTATCGCACAGAAGCTCCGGCCGTGCTGCGGGATTTTCTTTCTTATCACGAAACGATCAAATCCCACTCGCAGCGGACTGTGGACGAATACTTTCTTGATTTGCGGAATTTCTTCCGCTATATCAAAATGACGCGCGACCAATCCCTGAAAAACTGTGAGCTCAATGAAATAGATATTATGGACGTTGATCTCGATTTCGTGCGCTCGATCACGCTCACCGATATCTATGGCTATATGACCTATCTCAGCCGCGATCGTGTGCGCCACCAGAACAGCGACAATTCTGATTACGGTCTGAATGCTGCGTCCAGAGCGCGCAAAATATCAACTATACGTTCATTCTATAATTATTTAACGAACAAAGTACACTTGATTGAACAAAATCCTGTAAAGGATATGGACTCCCCAAAGCTAAAAAAGAATCTGCCGAAATATCTGACGCTTGATGAAAGCGTAAAGCTGCTTGATTCGGTCAGCGGAGCCAATCAAGAGCGGGATTACGCCATTTTGACGATATTTCTCAACTGCGGGCTGCGTATTTCAGAGCTTTGCGGACTTAACCTGACCGATATCCAGGATGAAGCCCTGCGGGTACTCGGCAAAGGCAACAAGGTGCGTATTGTCTATCTGAATGAGGCCTGTCTCAATGCTGTGAATTCGTATCTTGCTGTACGCCGTCCTATAACCGGCAGAGATCAGAACGCGCTTTTCTTATCTTCGCGAAACACCCGCATCAGCAAGTCCATGGTGCACGCGCTGGTAAAAAAGCATATTTCTGAGGCCGGGCTTGACGCGACGCAATATTCCTCGCACAAGCTTCGCCACACCGCCGCGACGCTGATGCTTCAAAACGGCGTCGATGTTCGCGCTGTTCAGGAGGTTCTGGGTCACGAGCATTTGAATACGACGGAGATATATACACATATTGACAACGAATCGCTGCGAGTCGCCGCAAGAGCCAATCCCCTCTCCCGCGTCAAGCCGCCGAAAAAGGCCGATGATTGAACAAAAGATTTGTTTTTTGCAATTGCTCCCCGAATGCTTTAATTGACGTACACCGGGAGAATAATAATGTTAGCTGAGAATAAAAGCGGATGGATCCTTTTGGACTATTGCAAAATCGAAGAAGACAGAATTAAAGAATTCAATAATGTTACCGGCGCGTTTGCGGTAATCACTGTCAACGGCAAGTATCTGATTGGCTATAATTCTTGGAGAAAGCAATGGGAGTTCCCTGCCGGAGGCATTGAACAAGGCGAAACGGCAAGAGAAGCTGCCATAAGAGAATTGTTTGAGGAAACGCATCAAAAAAACAGCAATCTTATCTTTAAGGGCTTATTCAAGGTCAGAAAACCTGACGGAGCCACTGTGTTTCAGGCGTTTTTTGCCGGGGAGCAGGATGAACTGCTTCCGTTTGTAAAGCATGACGGAGACGAAATGGACAGAATTATGCTGTGGGATCTCAAAGAGGATATCGGTTATGTCGATGAATGTGATCTCAAGATGGTAGAGCTGGCTTGTATGAGCCGCTGGGCACGTTGAATACGCTCAGCAGCTCATGCCGCAGATGTCCCTTCGACCGTGACGGGCGGTTTTCGCGCCTGGGCTTGGGTTCGCTCTGGCCGGAGCGCCGCAGAATGCTGCTGTACTCCGCCGAGGACTGCGGCACATAGCCTCTTTCAATGTCTTCCGCCGTCGGCAGATATCGCGCCTCCTGCGCGTACTCGTTGAAGCTGCGCCCATAGGACGCCTGACCGTTGGCCGCCTCTTCCGCCGTCGGCAGATAGCGAGGCTCCTGCATTTCACTGTTGACATTCTCGTTGGATGTGGTATCATAGGCATTGAAAGCATCGGGTGTTTGTGAGCGAGGCCCTTCCGTTTCGGTTGAGGCCACGACGCCGCCGCCCGTGCTTTTATCTATTTTGTTTATGAGGTTGATATCATACAAAATCCGGCGATCTTCGCCTTTTGCAATATTTAGGGTTGCTTCATAAATGTTGCCTGCCTTGTCTTGCAAATAAACTTTTCGATAATCCCAGCCGTTTGTGTCCATCCACTGGTGCTTGTGTTCACTGGTGGAATTTTCATATTTTGATGTTGCAAGAAGCTCAGAAAGTTGGACAGTTGACAGCGCCTTAATATTATCGCCTTTGTATCTGGCGAGCTTGTCAAGGACTTTATGAGAGTTTTTTGCTCCATCTTTTTTTACGCGGTCATTTTTTCTCGCTAACTCTACAGTTTCAGCGTTTCCGTTTGCATCATACATAGTCAACGGTTTTCCTGCAAGCTTTTTATAGACATATTTTCCAAGAACACGTCCCCAGTCGCGTGGTTTAACGCCGTCAAAAATATTAGTGTCAAGGATAACGCCTTGTCCGTAATTTCCTTTTTCTCCTGTTATTTGGCTTATGCTGTAGCTTTCTCCGCTTCCATCCGCAAACACCGTATTCTCGTCCCCGAGGTCCGGCGCCGCGAGATAACGGGCCTCTGTGTCCATCTCCCTGCGGCTGGCTGCGTCCCGCGCCTCGATCTCGCCCGCGGTGTTGCGATAAAGATTAAAGTAATCGGTTCTTGGATTTTCTATTCTTTTTGTCAGATCAAGAAGCTTATGGAACCATTCGTTTGGATAAAGCTCTTTGTAAATTTTGTCTGACTCTTCTTCATAGCGCCCATAGTCTTCAGAACCGATCTCTCCGGTCTCCAGCAGCAAATCCATAACGTAATTCAGTTCTTCATAGCGGTAGTATCGATTGGCGTCTTCCTTGCTCAGGCTGTTGAGTAATTCAGTTTTTTGCCGCTCAAGCATGCTTGGAACATCTACTTTGTTTGCCCAATATTCAGCGCTTGTTCCCGGAGTAAAGCCCTCTATAGCTTGAATTGCATGCTGGACTTCGTGGATAATTGATGTTTCCGGTGCGTCACGCAAAGAATTGTCGATTGTGATCACATTTTTGCTCTTGTTATAAGATGCGCGATCTCCGTTGATATCCGCAAATTGCACATGCACATTGCGCAGCTCCGGGTATGCTTCAAATAGCTCGTCGTGACTGATTATATCCTGTAGAGTCGCTTCTCCATTGTTCAGCCTGTAGACAGCTTCCGGTATTGCTCGCTTGTAACGTTGGTCAAGCTCGCGGAATCTTTCAATTTCAGCCTGCGTCGCTTCACCACGTGCCACAATTTTATCCCAGAGGTCTAAATATTCTTTGTATTCCGGGTCGCTCATTTGGCGCATATCGCCTTGATGTCGATACTTCATTCCGGAATCGTCGATCTCGAAGCGCCACTTGCCGTCCATGCCCTTGAACCATCCGGTTTCCTGCCGGATGGCTTCATTGTCTGCGCCCTGCTCCGCCATCTGCTCCGCCTGCGCCAGCTTGCCGAGGTCTGCCGTCCGCGCGTTCCTGCCGACATACAGCTGCTGCGCCGCGCCGGTGTCTGCCACCTCGCCCACGCTCTCCAGCGCCTTCTGATACATCCGCTCGGCGTTGCGGATGAACTTCTCCTCGCTCGTGCCGGTAAGCTTCACCGCCATGTCGGAGATCCAGTCGCGGATGATCTCAAACAGATTGCGGTTTTCTCTGGCCAGACGGTTGATCGCGGCCTCGTCGGTAAAGAGCTTGCTCTCCGCGAATTTGGCGACGATCTCCCTTGTCGCGGCGTCGTCGTCGAGCTGATAGCCGCCCTCGGCGTATTCCTGACGGATCGCGCGCTTCATCGTGTCGACGTCGACGCCCATCTCGTTTTCCAGATAGCTGAGGATCGAGCGCGAGAAGTCGCCGTAGTGCCCGGAGTTCTC
>JAFZQQ010000185.1 GCA_017620315.1 Oscillospiraceae bacterium
CCTGAGAAAATACAAGGTCCTCGGCGTTGATCTTGATCCGCAGGGCTCGCTGGGCTTCAGCGCCGGGCTGGACATTGAGAATACCGACACTATCTACGATGTGCTCAAAGGAAAGAAGAAAATAGACGACGTGATAGTCGACACCGAGATCGGCGACTACCTCCCCTCCAACATCCTGCTCTCCACCGCGGAGCTGGAGTTCAACATGCCGGCAAGGGAGTTCCTTCTCCGCGACCAGCTCGTCAAGGTCGCCGACGACTATGACTACATCATTATCGACACGCCGCCCGCGCTCAACGTGCTCACCGTGAACGCCTATGTCGCCGCGCAGGGGCTCATCATCCCGATGGCGCCGGAGATACTCAGCCTTCTCGGAATTTCGCAGCTGCGCGACACGGTGGATACGGTCCGCCGCTACTATAACCCCGACCTTGAGGTCATGGGCATACTGCTCAACCGCTACAGCTCGCGCCTTGTTCTCAACCGCGAGGTCGAGGATATGTCCCGCGAGGTGGCACGCAAGCTCGACACCAAGGTCTTCCGCAACAAGATCCACGCAAGCGTCGCCGTGGCGGAAGCCCCCGCCTATGGCGAAAGCGTTCTCACCTATTCCCCCGGTTCCAAACCGGCGCAGGATTTTATGGGACTGCTTGACGAAATGATGGAGTAATTGTATATTTATAATATAAAAGAGATAATAATTAACGCAGACGCCGCGCAAGCGCGGCAGATAAAAGGGAGGAGCTATCATGCCGAAACAGGGTTCAAAATCTGGAAAGAGCAGCAAGACAGCGCGGGTGCTCAATCTGCTCACAGATCCCGAAGCAGTTGAAAGCCCCGAGGGTCAGGAACCGCAAAAGGAGGCCGCCGAAGGCCCAAAGCTTGCGGACGACCGCAAAACTCAGGCTAAGATCCGCGGCGCGCTTGAGGGCGCTCTCGAGCAGGAGCTTGCCGAAACCGCCGCGCCGACCCGTCCCAAGCGTCCGAAAAGCATCAAGGAGCCTGTCGAGCCGGAGGAGCCTGTCAGAGAAGTGACAAAGCCGCTGCCGTCGCCGGTTTCCGCCGTTTCTCCCAAGCTGGAGGAGTTCAGCGCCGACGATTCTGCGCCCGGCGACGTCATCCCTCTGCCCAGAGAGGAGCACAGTCCCCTTGAGCATGCGGTCAACGAGCTGCGCTCGGCCGGTGAGAAGCAGCCGGACGATTTCATCTGCTACAACGTCATGCAGGCGCTGGTCGAGGACAAGACGGATAAGTATATCCGTATGTTCGGGCTTTGCAGCTGCCCGCGCTGCCGCATCGACGTGATTGCGCTGGCGCTTTCAAATCTTCCGGCAAAGTACGTTGTGGCAAAGCCTCACGAGCTTATCCCGCGTCTTTCCATCTATGAGCAGAAGTTCAGCGCGGCTGTGGTTACTCAGGTAATGAGCGCCTGCCGCAAAGTCCTCGAGCGCCCGCACCACAAGCGCGAGCAGGGCTGAGTTCCAATAATACGCATCGACCGCGGTCCGAAAAGGCCGCGGTCATTTTTGCATAAGTATATGAGGGTATTATAGCTTTTGCTTCTTGTCATCCGGCACCGAACCGAGTATCCCAAGCAACTCGTCTGGACGCGCGCTCTCCTTTGCCGCGGCGTCGCGGTTTGCGTTCGCCGCCTGAAGTAGCTCGCTCCGCAGTACCGGAATGCTCTTTGGCGCATCTATCGCAATGCGCACGCCGCCCTCATAGACGTCCATGACCGTGATCTTTATATCATCGCCGATCAGGATGGTCTCTCCGGCTCTTCGACGCAGGATCAGCATGGCTTTTCCTCCTGCTCCTCGGTCTTCTCCCGTTCAAATTCGGAAAGCTTGTGGCGCATATCCCACGATTCATCCTCAAGGATGATCTGCATCCCGTTTCTGGTGTCGGGATTGATCGCCAGCGGGCAGCGCATATTGACCGTGCACTCCTCGACCGGCTCCTTGACCGTACACATAACGTAATAATACAGATCCTCGCTCTTTTCGGCCTTGAGCGTCTTGAGCTCCTCATCGCGCAGGACGGGAGCATATTGCTGTGAAAGCGTAAACGGGTGCATCAGCGTAAACGCGAGCTCCGGCGTTTTTACGCTCTGCAGACTGAAGAGCGTGCCCTCGTTGGAAAACGGCAGCAGCAGGAACGATTGCTCATCCTCGAAGCCAAAGAGGCCTGTCGGAAATGTCAGGAGTTCCTCCTTAGTGTATTCTATCTCACCGAAATACTTAGTCTTTGTTTTCAAAAGATTGCCCTCCCGACTTATTTTATATTTATAGTAAACGCAAATAACATTTACGTTTACTATAACATTTTGATTGCCATTTCGCTCGCCGCTACGCGGCAACCGCGAAATATGGCTGATATAGTAAGCGCTTGTATTAATAATTCGCTTACTATATAGTGGTTATGCCTTTACGTTCACAGCCTCATAATTGGGGTCTGCGCTGCGCGGAACATAGATCGGGCCGCCCTTGTACTTGATAATGACCTCGGGCTGCTGCTCGACGGAGATCTCAATGTCGCCGGGCGTGAACTTGAACTCGCCCTGGTCGATCTTCCAGTCTATATTAAGCTTATCCATCTCATAGCGGATCTCCATGTCGCCCTCTTCCCAGTCGATGTTGGCGCCCTCCTTCGGGATGAAGTCAAGGCCGACCTCGCCGCTCTTCTGGATGTCCTCCTTGACAGGCTCCGCCGCAAACTGCGAGACCATATCCTGCCCCAGGCGCGCATTGAGCATAAGCTGCCCGTGCTGGGCATAGGTCGCAGTCGCTTCATACGCCGCCTGCTGCCCGGTCTGGGCAGACTGATCCACGCTTTGCGCGGTCGTCGGCGTCATGGAGCTTCTTGCCTCGAAGGTATCCATTTGCAGCTTGATCGGGCGGCTCTTGATGTCAAGCCCCTTCTCAGAACGGCTGATTTCCATCTCCGCCGTTCCCTTGGTATACTCCAGAGAAGCATTTGTCGTCTTCATCCGGATCTCAATGGGTACGCTCTTGATCTCGATCATCGGATACATTTTAAGCACTTCCTTTCGTGGCTTACTGCTTTTATTTTAACTGAACTCAACTCATGTAATCTATCAGCGACTGAGACAGAAGGTTCGTACCGATGCGCAGCGCCGCGTTGTAGCAGTACTGCGCCCAGGTCATCTCGGTTATCGCCTCGGCGGCGTCCATGCTCTCGGTATCCATGATCTGCTCGTTGAGCTGATACTTGCTGGTCTCCAGCTGCTGGATGTTGGTCTTGAGATAGTTGGCATCCGCGCTGAGCTGAACATGCCGCCCCTGCGCGCTGCGCACCGAGTTGTGGATAAGATCCAGAAGCTCGCTTGCGCGGTTCTCGTCCTCCTGCGAGGTAAAATTGCCGGTCTCGGGATCCGCGCTCAGGAAAATGTTTCCCAGCTCTCTGACAAGCACGCCGAGGTTCTGATCCTTGCCGAAGCCGAGAAAATCCAAACCGGATATCGCGGAATTGAACGCGCTGCCGAGAACGAACTCTCCGGTCTCGTCCTCCTTGAGTCCGAGCCCGATGTCCAGATAGGTCGCCTCGTTTGCCATGCTCTCCAGCTTTTCATACTGCTTTACGCCCTCGGCATAGCTTGATACGCCGTTGGTAGCGGTATAAGTCATCGCATAGGCCTGGAAGGTGCTAAGCTTGTTGTAAAGCCCGGTCGCCTCTTTGAAGGCGTCGTCCACATCGGTCTCCTTCAGCTTTATGATGCCGTCGCCCGAGTTTTTGTTGCGGTCTACATACGCGGTTTTGTAATCCTGATACTGGACGTCCTCGCTGTCGGCGCTGTTGGCGTCGTAGTAGGCGCTTTCCTTGAACTCCTCAAGCGTCAGGGGTTTCTCTATCGCAGCGTCCTCTATGTCAAGCTTCCCCGCGGAGGCGTCATAGCTTGCAAGGGTCTTGCTCGTAAGGCCATACTCCTCCATAACACTGTCGGTAAATCCAAACGAAGCGGGCAGCGAAGGCTTTTCAAGATTCACATCGATGCCGCGATAGAGCAGCTTGTCGCCGTCCCACTCAAAGGGCATATTGGCTCCGTCGGCTCCGGCGAAGATATAGTCGTCGCCGTACTTGCTGTTCATCATCGAAACGATGGACTCCGAGGTCGACATCAGCTGGCGCCCCAAGGCGACGCGCGCCGCGCCGGAGGTGTCGCTCACGCCCTCGATGGATGCGATCAGCCCGTCAAGCCCCGGATGCTCGGAATCTCCGTCGACGATCGCCGCCATGGCGGAATACGCGCTTTCAAACTTGCTGATGGCGTAATTGTTATTGTCGATCTGATCTCCCGTGCGCCAGTAGGCGCGGCGCAGACGCCACGCTCTGCTCGCCGAGGCAGGATCCTCAGCGTATGTGTTGAAAACACGCTGGGTCTGCACGCTCGTCATCGCGTTGTTGAGCTTGACATTGTTCTTATAAAGGTGCGAGCGGTAGTTGCGGAACATCCCGTTCGTCGTTATACGAAAGGTCGACATCCCCGTCCCCTCCTTTCAAGAATCCGCGTCACCGTCAGATCGCCATGCCGTTGATAAGCTTTTCGAGCATGGAGTCGTAGGTGGTCATCAGTCGGCAGGCTGCCGAATAAGCCTTTTGGAATTTCATCATATCCATCGCCTCGTCGTTGAGGTCAACGCCCATGACCGAATCGCGGTCGACATAGATCTCATCGGCGGTGGTGGTATAGTTGTCCAGCATGGTCTGGGTAATGTTTTCGTCCTTCGCAAGCGTTCCGGCGATAACGTCGGTCAGCATCTCCTGGAAGGTGCCCTCGAACTTTGATCCGGTACCCTCGTTTTCAAAAACGTGCTCGCTGGTCATCACCGTGATCATGTGGCGGATATTGCTCTGCTCGCGGCTCATATTGTCCGCCTCGAAGTCCTTGGAACGCAGGACATGGTTGCGGCCGTGCGCCCAGTCGTTGGAGATGGAGATCGTCGCCGCGGTGATGCCGGTTATCTCATTTCCGTTGCCGCTGTTGCTGAAAAGCGGCCCGCCCATGAGAGATTTGTATTCGTCTGCCGGAGCATACTTTGTGATATCCTTCTGATCCGCATCGGAAAGCACGTTCCCGTCCGCGTCGAGGAACTTTCCGTTCTCGTCGCGCTTGAAATACTTTGCGTAATCGTCCTTCAGGACATACTTGCTGTAGTCGTTCAGGTCGTCGCCCTGAAGCTCGTTGCCAGAGGCGTCCACAAACTTGCCGTTCGCATTCTTCTTGCAAAGGGTGTTGACGTCGATATAGTCCTTGCTGTAGAGCGTGTTGGTCTCGTTCATGAGCTTTGCAAAGACGTTCGCAAGATTGTCCAGCGCCTTCTGATAGTACGGGATACCGCGCTTTGTTCCCGCGTCAGCGTCATAGTGTATGGGGTCGTACTCGCTGCTGTTCTTGTCGTTGAGCGCGGCGCGGTTCGCGTTCGTATACTCGCCGGATTCGGTGAGCATCTCGCGCATCGCCTGCAGGCCGCCGGTCAGCTCCGTGTCCTTTATCAGCGTCACGTCCTCGGCTTTGACAGTGGCGTAGGAATATTTGCCCTCAATGTCCGCCTTGTTGTCGCCGTAGTTGTGGTAATGAACAACATAGGTGTTTTTGTACTTTTCGGGCACGACGCCGTTTGCGTCCTTGAACTCGTCCTGACTGACATGGAAATACGGGATCTGCGGGTTATTATCGTTATCCCTGTCGTCGCTCTTGGGATATCCGAACTGCTCGTTGAGCGCGTCCTCATACTGCTTTGCGATATCCGCGCTGGCAAAGGTCAGCGTCTCGACCTCGCCCTTGACCTCGTTCCACGCGTCCTCCTGACTGTAGAGCGGGTCATCCTTCGCCTTGGTGCCGGAATGGTACTCCGTCTCGTAAAGCGTCTTGAGCTCGTTGGGCTTGGCCGGGTCGGCTATGCCGCGAGAATCGCGCAGCACGGAGATCTCGAGGTCAAAATTATCATTGTCGGTGAAGCGGCGCTCAAGCACCGGGTCGCCGTTCTCGTCAAGCACGGGGCGGCCGCTCGCGTCGAGCTGGGGAAGCTCCTTCTCGACCTGAACGATGGAAAGCTGCGCGCCGTAGATACCGTCGATAAGCGTGCGCTCCGGATCTCCGCTGGTGGTTATCTTGAGCTTCTCGACCTCAACTCCGTCGCCCAGATCCTCCATCTCATAAATGACGTTGATGCCTATCTTTTTGGAAAGCTCGTCGATCAGCAGGTTGCGCTCATCCTTGAGCGTCAGTCCGGTTCCGCCGAAGATCTGCGTCTTTCGGATGGTCTCGTTCAGATCCCTTATCTTTTCAAGCGTGGTGTTGGTCGCGTCAAGCTCCTGCTTGAACTGCGCGGTCTGGTTCGCCATAAGGTTCTCAAGCTGCTTGGAATAGCTGTTGAACTGCACGGCAAGCGCCTCGGCGGACGAGCGCACCAAAGCGTCGATATCGTCCTTGCCCGCGCTCGTATCCTTACTCAGCTCCTGAAGCTGCTGGATGAGATCGTTGAAGCGTGCTTCAAGCACGCCCTCTCCGTCCTCGCCCTTGGCGACCTCGTCAAGGATAACGTCAAGCTGGTGCAGACCGTCCACCTTCGCCTCGGACTCGCCGACACGGGTCATCTCGTTGCGATAGCGGATGTCGAGATACTGGTCGCGCGACTGATCGATACCCTTCGCCAGAACGCCGCCGTTCTCACGGAGGTCATACTTCGACTGGTAGCGGTCGGCGCCGCCAAAATACATCGACGACTGGTTCAGGTTTTCACGGGTATAGCCCTTGGTGTTGATATTTGAAATGTTGTTTCCGGATACGTTGAGCGCATGCTGCGCGACATAAATGCCCAGGCGCGCCATTGTAAACGTACCGAAGGTCGATGTATTGCCCATCTTCCGACACCCCTTTTCAAAACGCGCGGCGCGCCCTGCGGCGCATCACGCGCGAATATCCGCGATCGTTCCCCCGCCGACCGGACGCTCGGATTCATCCGCAAGCATACGTTCGATCTGGTGGAGATTGCACTCCAACGTCGTGCGCGCCACATCTGCCGCGCTGCGATAGAGCATATATCTTGAGCGAAGCTTCTCGGAGGCCTCTTCCGCTTCCTTCCGGATCTCCTGCGGGCATTGCAGCGCGAAGCCGGACAGGGTCACGTTTTGCAGACCCATCCCCTTCAAAAGCGTCTCCCGCTTCTTATCCATCGCGCGCAGGCTCAGGCTGAGCGCCTGTTCCCGCTTCATGCAGTCATCCACGGCAAGCAGATCGTCGTGTCTGACCGCAGCGGTCTTTTCCTTTGCAAGCTCCGTCAGCTGATCCAGCAGCTGGCCCAGCTGATCCATGAAGCCGAAGTATTCGCGGTAGGCCTCATACATATCAGACTGCCTCCTCCAACAGAAGCATCTTCTTCGCGATCTCTCTCGCGTCTACCTGATAAGTGCCGTTTTGCACCTGCTCACGCAGCGCAGCGACCTGACCGGAGGAGGTTGCGGTGCGGACCTCCTGAGAAAGCTTGCCGCGCAGCGCCATCTCAAAGCTGCCGCGCGCGCTGCCGCCGGACAGCGTCACACTGTCGAAGCGGCGGTTCAGATCGTTCCGCTGTGTTTTCGCCATGCTTGCCTGATTCTGATAGACACGCGCGGCCGTCTCCGCAGCAGAGACGTTGGCTCCCGAGACTTTCATACTCGAACGCCCCCTTCTTTCACATCATAGGACGTCGCATCCCCGCGTCACATACGCCGCCATGCGCAGTCCTTACACTCTTATCATCGGTTCGTAGCTCGAAATATTAATAGTCCCGGAAGAATTTATTTCGATTTGAGGTGGCGCAGCAAAACGCCCGCAATGTCCTGGCAGGAAGCCTGAACCGTCACGGCGCCGATGTCGTAGGCGACGCCCGGCATGCCGTAGACCACGCAGCTCTCCTTGTCCTGTCCGATGGTATACGCGCCCTTCTGACGCATTTCGAGAAGTCCCTTCGCGCCGTCCGCGCCCATGCCCGTCATGATGATGCCGACCATCTTGCACTGGACGTTCTGCGCCATAGAGGTGAACAGAGCGTCGACCGAGGGGCGGTGGCCGCTGACCTTCTCGCCGGGCTGGCAGCTCACGCGGTAGCCCGACGGGGAGCGCACAACGCGCATCTGAAGATCCGCCGGAGCGACCAGAGCGAGGCCCCGCTTTATATCGTCGCCGTCCTGCGCCTCGCGCACCTCCATCTTGCAGAGCTTGTTAAGGCGGTCGGCATACATTTTGGTGAAGCCCGTGGGCATGTGCTGGGTGATGAGCATGCCGGGGATATCCTCAGGCAGACGCTTCATCACCTCCAGCGTCGCCTCCGTACCTCCGGTGGACGCGCCGAGGCCGATAATGATCCTGTCGGAAACGGAAGCGCCGAGAGCGGGCGGAGCAATGGTCGTCGGCTGGGTCGCCGCAGCGACGCGCTCGGAATAGTGCGGGTCGCGCGCCTGCTGCACCCGCGCGTTCGCGGCGATATGCACCTTCTGGGTGAGCGTGGTGATAAAAGCCTCGTTGCTCTGCATGGAGTCGGGCTTGCGGACAAAGTCCACCGCGCCCGCGTGCAGCGCGTCGAAGACGCCTAAGTTGAGCGAAGAGCAAAGCACCACCGGCAGCGGATGCTCGGGAAGGAACTGCTTGAGAAATTCCATTCCGGTCATTCCGGGCATCTGCACGTCAAGCGTCATAACATCGGGGTTGAAGCGCCCGACCTTGTTCTTCGCGTCTATCGCGTTGATCGCGTAGCCCACGATTTCGATATCCGGATCCTGAGCAAGCCCTTCCATGATGATCTTGCGCGCAAGCAGGGAGTCGTCCACCACCATGACGCGGATCTTTTTTCCCGCCTGTCCGGGCCTTGTAAATTTGGTTACCAAAGCCATAATAGTGACCTCCGGTCTATTGCTTTTGGAAAATAGCTGATGTTAACCGCTTCCATTTGGTATCGGGCGGAAGGTTTTCCGAAAGGCTTATGATGAGGTAGCCCCCAGGCACCGTCGCGTCGTACATGCGGTTGATAAGCGCGGTTTTCGTGGGTTGATCGAAATAGATCATCACGTTGCGGCAGAAAATAACGTCGAACTTTCGCTTGAACTTTATCGGATCCATCAGATTGAATTGACGGAAAATAACGTTGTCCTTGACCTTCTGAGCGATCTGGTAGCGGCCTCCGGACTGCGTGAAGTAATTTCTCTTCCAGGCCTCGGGCATGTTGTCCGGAAGCTGGTACACTCCGCGCTGCGCCTTTTTCAGCACGTCCACGCTCAGGTCGGTCGCAAGCATGCGCGCGTCCCACTCGCGCCAGCGCGAGCCGAAATAGTCCATCATGTACATCGTGACGTTGTACGGCTCCTCGCCGGAGGAACACGCCGCGCTCCAGATGGAAAGCACCTTGTCGCCGGCATGCTTTTTCTCGATATCGGGGAGTATCGTCTGCACATAGAAATCAAAGGAGTCGGTTTCTCGCTGAAAATAGGTGTAATTTGTCGTCAGCTTGCTGAGAAGCTCGTTGATATCGTCGCCGCTGCCGTGATTGAGCAGAAAGTCGACATACTCCTTGAAGTCGCCGAAGCCCTTGTTTTTTATCACCGTGCCAAGCCTGCTCTGTATGAGCTGGCGCTTGGCGTGGAGGTCTATGCCGTAATTGCTCTGCACGAAATTGACCATGCGGTTAAAATCCGCGTCGGAAATGGTCAGTTCTCTCAGGTGAGCGTGCTTTTCCTCGCTCATGTGCCCGAAAGCCCCCTTTCTAAAACAGTAACGCGCACGCGCCCTCCTCTGAAACGAGGAGGACGCGAACGCCTTGGCGCAGGGTTTCCCCTTGCCATATTACTCGCTCATATGGATAAGCGCCGGTGCGTCGAGCAGCATGACCGTGCTCGTGCCGCCGGGTATGGTGCACATACCGTTGACCATCGGATGCTCGTTCTGCGGGGGCACGGGAAGAATGGCGGACTTGGAAATATCCACCATGCGGTCAACCGTGTCGACCAAAATGCCGATGGTGACGCCGTTGATGTCCAGAATGATCGCGCAAGGCTCGCCCTCGGGATAACGGCCGAGCATCAGTCTGAAGTCGATGATTGGCACCACCGCGCCGCGGAGGTTGATCACGCCCGCGATATAGTCGGGCACCATGGGGATCCGCGTAACGTCGACATGCGTGAATATCTCCACAACAACGTCCGTGCTCATAGCGTAAAGAATATCGCTGTAGCGGAAAATGAGATATTTTGATTCGTCGGACTCGCGAACATTGTCCGACAGGGCATGCTCCAGATCATCCTTCTGAAACAGCATTTCTTCTGACATGGCGTTATCTCTCCTTTTCTCAGTTCTGAGCAGTGTAGATGTTGGCAACGTCAAGTATGATGCTTATGCTGCCGTCGCCGAGGATCGTGCATCCGGAAATACCGGAGTTCTTGATGCCGAAGTTGTTGACGTACTCCGGAAGCGGCTTGACGACCACCTGCTGCTCGCCGATCAACTGGTCGACAAACAGGCAGAAGGAATTGTCGCCGGACTCCACCCAGAGAAGAACGCCGTCGTTAAAGCTGTCCACTCCCTCGGCAATGCTGTAGAACTCTTTCGCACGGATGATGGAGTAGAAGTTGTCGACTATCTTTATCATCTCGCCGTGCGTCTCGTCCTGAATGATATGCATATCGGAAGCCTTGAAGATCTGGCGGATATTCGCGATGGGCACGGTGAAGATGCTCTCTCCGACAGAGACCTCCATGCCGTCCATGATGGCCATGGTCAGAGGGATCTTAAGCGTTGTGGTCATGCCCTTGCCGAGCTCGCTGGAGATCGTGACGGTACCGCCGCAGCTTTCGACATTGCTCTTGACGACGTCCATTCCGACGCCTCGCCCGGAATACTCCGTGACCTCGGTGTTGGTCGAGAAGCCCGGCATAAGCAGGAAGTTGAGTATATCCTTGTGGCTGTAATCCACGCCCGGCTGAGCAAGACCCTGACGGATGGCCTTGTTGAGAACCGCCTCGTCGTTAACGCCGCGTCCGTCGTCGATGATCTCGATGATGACCTCGCTGCCGGTCTGGCGCGCGGCGAGGATGATCTGGCCGACGGGATCCTTGCCGGCGGCGATCCGCTCGGACTTGTTCTCCTCGATGCCGTGGTCCATGGAGTTGCGGACGATGTGCATGATCGGGTCGGATATGGAGTCGACGATGGTCTTGTCGACTTCGGTATCCTCGCCTTCGAGAATGAGGTTCGCCTCGCGGTCGAGCTTTTTGCTCATGTCGCGCACGATACGCTTCATCTTCTGGAAGGTGCCGGAAACCGGGACCATGCGCAGGCTCATCGCAACATCCTGAAGCTGGTCGGTAAGGGAGCGGAGCTGACGCGCCGCCTTGGTGAAGTTGTCAAGCTTGAGGCCCTTGAGATCGGGGCTGGCGGTGACCTGGGCCTCGGTGATGACGATCTCGCTGACGACCGCCATCAGCGTGTCGAGCTTGGAGAGGCTGACGCTGATCAGGCTTTCCTTCGCGTGCTGCTGCTTTGCGGCGGTCTGAGCCGCGGCACTCTGCTGCTGCGGCGCCTCCGCCGCGGGAGCGCTGCCCGTGCTCGCCGTCTGAGCGGCCTGAACGGTCTCCGTCGAGGCGGCAGCCTGCGCCTCGATGCCGGGAGCAAAGTCAAAGGGCAGGAACTCGCGCACCGAGCCCGTCTCCCTCACGGCGCCCTCCGCATTGCCGCGGTCGCCCTCGGTCTTGAAGCGGAGGAAGAAGCCGTTGTCAACGATAAAGGTCGCAGTCTCGGGGTTGAGCTGCACATCGGGAGGCAAAAAGTCAAAGGCGTTCTCGTCCACGACCTCCTTTACGGAGTTGACGAGCATCATCGCGCGCAGATTCTCCATGCCCGCGCCTTCGTCGAAAAATACCTGCAGGCCATAGGGAAAGCTCGCGCTGCCGTAAGCCATAAGCTCTCCGCTGGCAGGCGCCGACGCGGAAGCGGCCTCCGGAGCGGCGGCGCCCTGCGCCGGGGAATCATCCCCTCCGCCCTCGCCGGAAATTTTATTGGCAAAGGTATTAATTTTATTAAGGAATGTGTCGATATCATTGGAAAGCGGCTGGTCGTTCTCGATCTTCTCGATCTCCGCACGGAAGAAGTCGATGGATTCAAAAATCAAGTCAAAGAGGTTTGGCTTGAGTTCGTCAGGTATAGCGTCCATCGTTTTCTCGCGAATGACAAAGAACATATCCTCGATGCGGTGGGCAATCGTCATCAGCGAGTTGAATTCCATCATTGCGGACGATCCCTTGATCGTATGCATGATTCGGAAAATCTCGTTCACCGCTTCCTGTGAGAAGGTCTTCGCCTGCTCGCTTTGGAGGATCAGGTCATCCAACTGTTCCAGCATGGAGTGCATCTCGAACAGATACGCATCCATCATGTCGTTGCCCATACCCATAAAAACTTCACCCCTATTTTTTTTGTTGTGACCAAGCAAAAACCGCCTGTTCACGGTCTCTTAAATTTTATATCGGCATATAGCCTCAAAAGTTAATATCTATTGTACGGGTTTTTTTCCGTTTTTGCAAGTCTTTTTCCGAAAGGAGCGAAATTATATATGCCGGATCTTCTCGGAGCAACCAATCCGGTGCCGTCTTATGACGCCCCATCAGTTAAAATTACGCCGCCGACTCCCGGCGGCGACGCCAACGTACAGAACGTCGTAGACCCCGATCATGTGACCCGGCCGGACGGAAAAGAGGGCCAGCAGAACTCGGGCGACGCCGCCAACTCGTTCGGCGCGCGGTTCGACTCAAATTTTATGACCTTCGTGCAGCGTTTGCGCGGTGCGCAGACGCTGCCGGAAACCTTTCTCACCGTCCTTCAGGGGCAGCAGATAGAGGTCAGCTCCGGCATACGCAGCGGCTTCGCGGATGAGATGGCAAAGTTTCTCGACTTTCTGCACATGGATGAATCGCAGCTGATGAGCTTCCTCAAAAACCAGGTCCAGAGCGGCTCGCGCTTCTCCGGCGCACTTTTCCAGATGCTTCGCAACGCCTACAACGGCACGGCGTCCGAGCTTACGAAAAACGACATCCTGCAGTTCGTCCGCCGTTTTGGGGACTATTCCTCCACCACGCACATAGAGGACAACCTTTTGCGCATGACGGACGAGATGACCGAGGCTCTGCCCGGAAAATGGTCTTCGGAGCTGACGCAGGTGCTGGCGCAGCTTGAAAACGGAGTCGACGCCGGCGACCGCGAGGGCAATCTCAAGCTTCTGCGCGAGCAGGTGTTCCCGCTTGTGTCAAAATACGTCTCGCTGACGCATGACCACGGGCTTGCCCGGAATCTGCTCTCGGCGATGACGCTGGACGTGGCGCGTTACGAGAACGGCTCGCCCGAAGGGCTGCTCGAGGCGTTCCGGCACCTTGCCTCGAGCGAGGTGCTGCCGCGCGAGCTTGCCGACGTTCCGGACAGCGAGCTGCTGCGCATGCTCAAGGAGACCGAATTCAGCAAGGCCGCCGACAACAACGGCTTCGCCGACAGCATGGCAAAGCTCACCCACAAGGCGCTTCAGGGCGAGGACGGCGTAAACACACAGGACGCCTTCCATAACATTATGAACGCCGTTCTCATAAACGAAAGCGTCTATATGCCGCTGCAGCACATTATGCTGCCCCTCAACTGGAACGGCGAGTTGATGTTCTCGGAGCTTTGGATCGACCCCGACGCCGAGCGTGACGAAAAGGGCAAAAGGGGCAAGGAGGACGACGACGGCCCCGTACAGCGCGTTCTGATCAAGATGGATATCCGCTCGATCGGCGCGTTCGACGTTCTCATTCAGAACAAGGGCGACGGGGTATCGATGCTCGTCACCTGCCCCAAATCAGTCGCCGAGCACGCCCCGCAGGTCACGCAGTCCCTCAAGAACATTCTCACGCGCAACGGGCTGAAGGCGGAGCAGGTCCAGGTCGCCGAGCAGCACCGTCCGCTGACGGTCTCGCAGGTGTTCCCCAAGCTGTTTGAAAGGATGAGTGGCGTCAATGTCAAGGTCTGAGTTCCAGCGCAAAAAGCGCGCCGTGGCCCTGCATTACGGCGCAGACGACACCGCGCCGGTCGTGGTCGCCTCCGGCATGGGCTATCTCGCCGAGAAGATCGTCGACGTTGCGCAGGCAAACGGCGTTCCCGTCTACGAGGACGATTCGCTCGCGACGGTGCTCACCCAGCTCCAGCTCGGCCAGGAGATCCCGCCCGAGCTGTATCAGGCGATCGTTGAGATATACGTTTATTTCCTCAACTTTGACCCTGCCAGGCGCGAGAGCGCCCAGCCGCCCGCAGAGAGCGCGGCGGAGCAGGGCCCGGAACCGCAGGTCTAAGGGAGGTGCGCAATGGGGCTTTTCAGCAAAAAGCAGGAAAAAGCTAAGGAAGAAAACTATTATATATTGATGGACAGCAATTCCCGTCCGTGCGCGCGAGGGATCCGAAAAGAAGCACCCGACGGAAAAACGCTCTTCATATCTCTCATCGAGGGAGATCCCGCCATGCTCTCGCGCATAGGAGTGATCCAGGCGGTTCCGCAGGACAAGGCTCTTGAACCGCAGATGGTCCGCGTCATCGGCTCTCGCGAGCGGATCATCGCACTGGAG
>JAFZQQ010000186.1 GCA_017620315.1 Oscillospiraceae bacterium
GGCCTGGGAGTTCGACAGCAAGCCGCGCGACGAGAGCTTTACCGACGGCGCGGTCGAGTGCGACGTTTCGGCCCTGTTCGCGCGCACGAAGGAGCTGGCGGACGACGTCGCCGCGTGCCACCCCAAAATACTCATCGAGCAGCTCATCACGGAGCACGGAGCGGCACGCGCCGTTTACAAAAACAGCTCCGGCGTCACCGTCCGCACGACGGAGGGCTGCTATGCCTTCTCGCTGATGTACTCCGCCCACGAGGGCGAAAAGGCGACGTCCTTCTTCTACGGTGACGTCATGCTCAAGGATCTTGACAGGCGCGTCATCGACTGCGCTTTCATCGAGCGCGAGCTCAGCGCCGTTGAAAATCAGCTTGACCCCACGGTGCTGGAGGGGAAGTTCACCGGCACGGTGGTGCTCGCGCCCGGCGCGCTGAGTGAGCTGGTGCTGAGCCCTCTCTATGACAGCTTTGTCTCCGACGCCTGCCTGATCGACGGCACGAGCATCTGGAAGGATAAGTTAGGCGAGCAGGTCGCCGACACGTGTTTCACGCTCTCCTTTGCACCCCGCGCCGAGGACGTCGTCTGCGGAAGCCGCTATACCGGCGAGGGCTACCGCGCCGAGGACTGCGACCTTATTCGCGGCGGTAAGCTGGTCTCCTTCGCGCTTTCTCAGTATGGCGCGAACAAGACCGGCGGCGTCCGCGCCGGAAATCTCAGCTGGAACCCGCGCATCCCCGCGGGCGACAAATCGCTCGACGAGATCGTCGCGGGCATCGAGCGCGGCGTACTGGTCATGCGCTTCTCCGGCGGCGAACCGGCGTCCAGCGGCGAGTTCTCCGGCGTTGCAAAGAACAGCTTCCTCATCGAGAACGGCAAGCTTGCCGGCGCCTTGAACGAGACGATGATAAGCGGCTGCATCCCGGATATGCTCATGAACATCCGCGCGATCAGCAGCGACGTTCTGCGCGACGGTATGTCCGCCCTGCCCTACGTCGCCTTTGACGGCGTGACGGTCTCCGGCAAATAACGCAATATAATTATACTTCCGGCAATCTGAATGCTGTCAGATTGCCGGAAGTATTGTTTTTCCCGGTATTATTATTGCTGCTGCGCGACTGTGGCTACGCTGCCTCTTTTTCTCGGAATGAAGCGTCCCACAACGCCGCCGAGTACCGACGCGGCGACGGAGGGCAGCAGCCAGCCGAGCCCGTACTCGCCGAGCGGAAGCTCAAGCGCGTAGATCCCCACGTCCGGGAACCTTCCGTCCAGCACCGTCAGTATCGAAATGACCATCGCAAAGCATGCGCCGAGGATCGGCGCGTAGGTGTTCTCACGGATGTGAAGCGGCAGGAAGGAGATGAACACCAGCATGATGTAGATTGGGAAGATGATCTCAAGGATCGGCGCCGCAATGCTGAGGATCGTCTCAAGGCCGAGGTTGGAAAGGACGAAGCTGATGAATATGACGACCAGCATCGTCGGCTTGTAAGGAAGCTTGCCGTTGGTGATGTCCTCAAAATTCTGCGAGCAGGATGAGATGAGCCCGATGGCGGTCGTCAGGCACGCCGCCGCGACGATGAGGCCCAGAAGCGCCTGTCCGTAAGAGCCGACGAGTCGCTGCGTGATATCGACAAGCAGCGCGGAACGGTCCTTTGCCGCAAGCACCTTGAGCACGACGTCGCCCGAGGAGGTGGCTCCGAGATAGGCAAGACCGCAGTAGACCAGGAACAGGCCGATCGCCGCGATGAAGCCGCCGCTTGCGACCATCTTTATCTGCTGCTTTTCATCCGTGATGCCCGACTCTCTCACGGAGACCAGAGCAATGATGCCCAGCAGCACCGCACCGAGCATATCCATCGTCTGATAGCCTGCGCTCAGTCCGCCGGAGAGCGCCTCGCTGAAGGTGGCGGCCGGAACGATGGGCCCGATGGGGGTGACGATCCCGATGACGATCAGAATGGTCAGCGCGACAAGCATCACCGGGGAGAGGATCTTGCCGATGATATCGACCACCTTGCCGGGCTTGATGCACAGAAACGCGACCACGCCAAAGTAGACCGCGCCGAACACCCACGAGACCCACGGCGCGGGGTCGTCCTTCAGCACCGGGCAGACGGCGATCTCAAAGGTCGTCGCAGCCGTGCGGGGTATTGCGATCAGCGGCCCGAGGCAAAGCGTATTGAGGAAGGTCAGCAGAAACGCCGACTTCGGCGTGAGCTGAAGCGCAGCCTCGGTCATAAAGTTTCCCTTCGCGCGCACAATGGCGAGAAGCGCAACGACCGCGAGACCCGCGTCAACAACGATATACATCAAAAATCCGAAGAACCAGTTGCTTCCGCAGATGGTGCCCAGCGCGGGCGGCAGGATCAGGTTGCCCGCTCCGAAAAACATTGCGAACAGCGCAAACCCCAGAACCATGATCTTCCCGAAGGACGCTTTATTATTCACAACACTCTCCCCCTTCTTTCAGCGATAACACTATATAGAATAATCCGCCGCGGCGCAAAAGCGCGAAAAGCTCGTCACACGATACTTTTTACGAATATTTCTCTTTACAGGCGCATTTTTTGGCTCTATAATGGGTGTTTGATAAGACAGTCCGTTTATTTACAGGAAAGGCGTATTCTTTATGAGCGATTTTACCCGCGGGATTGGTCAAAACATACGAATCTATCGCCGCGCGAACCACATCACGCTTGAGGAGCTTGCCGCGCGCATCCACAAAAGCAAGGCGACCGTCGGAAAATACGAGCATGGCAGCATCTCCATCGACGCCGACACGCTCTTCGACATCGCGCAGGCGCTTCGGGTCTCCCCCGCCCTGCTGATCGAGCAAAGCCTGCCGGGAAAGGGCGCGGCCGCCGTACCCTCGAAGACGCACGGCTATCTGTACCTGTACGACGGGCGCACGAGCCGCATCGTCAAGAGTCTTCTTTGCGGAACCGACGAAACCGCGCTTTTCTATGACGTCGCCTCGTTTGACGAGCCTCAGCGCTGCCGCGCGCTTTATTGCGGGCGGCGCGAGGCGCATGATTTTGTCACCAACTATCTGCTCGACAGCAGGTCGAACGACGTCGAGCATGTGCTCCTGTGCGTCATGCGCTCGCTGGACAGCCCCACCCGAGGCACCGGGCTGCTGTCCGGGATATCCTCGCGCATGTTCCTCCCCGCCTGCGTCAAGTGCGTACTTTCCACCGAGCCGCTCTCGGAGAACGACGCGCTTCGCAGATCGCTGCTGCTCACCGGAGAGGACGTTAAATTTATCCGCCGCTACAATATGTTCATGGTGGAACAGGCCGGCATCTGAAGGTGCGCCCGTCGCCCTGCGGGGCATTTTTTGAATAGCTGAGACGCCGCCCCGCAAAAAAGCGGGGCGGCGTCTCTGTTTGTCTGCGGGAAGCGCAGGCGCTTATCCTTTCGGCGCAAGGCCGAGCTTCGTCCATGCCTGGCACAGCGGAGCATAGCTCGTGCCGTCCACGAGCATGAGCTTGAACGAGGAGGGAAGCGCGAAGCCCTCGGCTCTCGCGATGTCAGTGACCCTCACGCCTCTCCATCCGCCCGCGGGGGCGGTAACGCTGTGGACTTCGGTCATCCTGCCGCCGTCATACGACGCGATGATCAGCACCGCGCCCTCGGCGGCATAGACGATGCAGTTCTCGACGGAGTAGGCGGGCTCCCACTGCGCGTAGAGCCTGATCGATCCCTCCTGCTCCACGATGCTCTCCCCGTCGGCGTAGGCCGTGCCCATGCCGTCCGCGGTGGTGTTCCAGCCGGTGAAGACGTATCCCGGGCGGGTGAAGGCGTTCGCGTTCAGCACCGTCTCAACGTTGTATGTCAGCTCCTGCGGCGCCATCGTGCCGCCCGTCGCGCCGTTGCCGTCGAAGATCACAACAAGCGGCAGGCAGACGCGCAGGTGATCGAGTTCCCGCGCCACGGTGCTTACGGAAATGGAGCTCCACGAGCTGTCGGCGAGGCAGCCCCAGCCGGCGACGGCGTTTATGAGGCTGCAGCTGACGGCGCGGGTGCCGCCTGACGCGTTCAGGACGCCGCCCTCGTTGACGGTCAGCAGATTGCCCCAGACGCCGGCGCTTGCGCCCGAGGCGAACAGGCAGCCGCCCTCCCCGACGGTCAGCTGATCATTGAAGGAAACGCCGAACCCTTGTAGGTCTGCGCGGGAATGGTCACGGAGATCGACTCGGCTGTCAGCGGCTTCTTTTCGCGCGCGACCAGTGTCGCCTCGCCATTATCGTTCAGCACGACGACGTATTCCACGTCGTCGCTGATGAAGTTATCCGCCGTCGCCTTGCCGGTCAGACTGCCTGTGAACACGCATATGCCAAAGGGCAGTATCACGCCGATGCGCGCGGTCTCGTCCAGCGTTTTGCCGTTTGGAACAACCAAGAACGTGTATTCGTTGAGACACACGTTGTTCGTATTGCCGTTCTTTTTGTGGTTTCCCGAGATCGTCAC
>JAFZQQ010000187.1 GCA_017620315.1 Oscillospiraceae bacterium
GCCTTCGGCATATTTACGTATCTGCTTTACGAGCTCCTTGCGGCGTTCCTCGGTCAGCTGCGGGAACGAGAGGCGGATCGACTTACCGTCGTTCTGCGGGTTGATGCCAAGATCGGACTCCTGAATCGCACGCTCAATAAGCTTGACAGCCTGAGCATCCCACGGGGTAATGAGAAGTTGACGCGGGTCCGGAGAGGCAATGGATGCGATCTGATGGATGGGAGTGGGGGTGCCGTAATAGTCAACGCTGATGCGGTCAAGCACGGCGGCATTCGCACGGCCGGCACGAACCGCGGCAAAATCAGCGGCAACAGAGTCGATGCTCTTCTTCATTTTGTCGGTATATACCTTATAATCATCACTGTTCATGGGGCGCCTCCTTAATCATTTCAATGGTATAGTGTTATTAATCTGCCAAAAGCAGTATAAACTGCAACAATTGCATACTGCTTCCGATCCACTTGAATATTATATCCCATATTGTTCAAAAACGCAAGGACTTATAGCATTTCAATAGGTCGCGGCCGCATGCTGCGCAAAATTTTTACAAATTGCGCGAAAAAAATGTTTTACATATCAGAAATATGTGGTATACTTTAAGACTGCAAGAGAACGGCAGGTTTTACGAGCTTGCCTTTTGGGCAGGTGATTTGGTTTGTACTTCGGCAGCGTCCGATTTTTCAAGAATCTTGTTTTTGTTGCAGTGTGCATCCTTATCCTTGTGCCGACATTTCTTGCGGTGAAATATTACCGGCAGCTGGAGCAAAGCGTTGCTGCTGCCGACCCTCCGGCGGTGGAGGTCATACCCGATGACGCTCCTGAGCTCAATTCTCCGGTTTCGACCTTTGAGCCTGAGCCCAAACCTGCCGAATCGGAGGAACCCGGAGCCAATGGCGAAGCTGTTTCGCAAGGCGATCAAAATCCCGTCCTGTCGGACGACGTGCCCTCCTATCAAAGTCTCTACCCGGATTTTTATGCGCCTCAGCCTTACAACGCCACCGAGCGCAACGAAAAGGTGATTTACCTTACCTTTGATGACGGCCCTTCGGAAAGGACGGACGAAATACTTGCCGTGCTTGCCGAAAAGGACGTTAAGGCTACTTTCTTTGTGACCGGTAAAAACAAGGAAGAGGATCTCGCGCGTATGCGCAGGATCGTTGAAGAGGGACACACCATCGGAATGCACTCATTTTCGCACGACTATGCCGCTGTTTATTCTTCTGTCGAGGGGTTTCTTGAGGAATTTTACAAGAATTTTACTCAGATTCGAGAGGCGACAGGCACCACACCGACAGTGTTCCGTTGTCCGGGAGGAAGCATCAACGGCTATGACGGAGGCTTTTATCAGGAGATAATCTCCGAGATGATACGCCGCGGTTTTGTTCCATTTGACTGGAACATCTCCAGTGAAGACGCGGTGACGACTCACGTAGCCCCCGCAAACAAGCTGACTGCGAACGTGGTTAATGGCGCTAAGGGAAAGCTTCGCGGTTTTGTCCTGTTCCATGACAGCGAAATGAAAACAACTACTCCACTTGCACTTGGCCCGGCGATAGATCAGCTTCGTGAAATGGGCTTTGAGTTTTCAGCAATCACACCAAACACCATGCCGGTTTTATACAGCTACGGATATTAGAAGAATACAGGAGAGAGGAAAAAAACATGGGTAAAAAAGACAATTTCAGTCAGGCTATGTTTGAGATGTTCGGTCTTGGCAAGGCCCCGGAGGATGGCGCCGAAGAGAACACCGAGGAAATAGCCGCCGAAACTTCGGAGGAAGTCGATGAGTTGAATCAGCTTGAGAATTTTGAGCCTGCGGCTCCTATCTCAACACCTTCCGCAGCGCAGATTGCCGCTGAGGATGCGCTTTTCAACAATGACCCCCCTGCTTTTGACACTTCATTCAACGCGGTTAATGACATCCCTGCCCCCGCGCCCGTTTCTTATGAGCCTGCGCCGGCTCCCGCTCCCGCACCAGCGCCGGTTGCTCAGGATCCCCACGGCTATGTGCGCAGAGAAAACTGCACCTATTTTGCCCCCGGCACCTCTATGGAAGGCACGCTGCGTTCCGACAGCGATGTGGAGATCGTCGGAGACTTCAAGGGCGAGATCGCATCGGATGGCAAGGTAACGATTCACAGCAACACGCAGAGCAGCATTGCCGCAGCGGAGCTTGTTCTCGTGGACTGCACTCTCACGGGCGACGCCATGGTGGGCGGCGATGTGTCTATAAACGAAAAGTCCTCTGTAACGGGCAATATCCGTGCCGCAAACATAGTATGTTCCGGCGTTATACGTGGAAACCTGAACGTGCAGAGCAACATCACGCTGACCGAAAACGCTCAGGTCATCGGCGATATCAAGACCGGTACTCTTGCCATGTCCCGCGGCGCTAAGGTATCCGGTAAAATCGACATGGGCAATTAAAGCACAATTCATAAATCATAAAAAACATCGGCGTGAGCTTTGCTCACGCCGATGTTTTTTATCTCATGGTATCACTGGAGTCCAGTAATTCTGACCATAGATATCCGTGAAGCGGTAGGTTGCGTTTGCGTTGACCGCGTCGATATATACATTGCTTATCTTCGCATCTTCATGGTATATCCATTCGTCACCGAAGAGATAGCTGCCCTGATACGTTCCGTCGTAACCGTAGAAATCGCACGCAAAGTCTATTTTGTCGCCATCATTAAGCTCATAGACATTCTTTGCGACCGTTTCGGTCTCACCGTCGATATAAAAGCTGCGCCATCCGGCAATATAACCGTAAGGATTTGCGTTGTCGAACATAAGCAGCAGCTCGCCGCGCTCGCCGTTCACGAAGCAGGGCACATAGCCGGAGATATAATAGCTGTCCCCTTCGTATACATCCATAAGATGATAATACGGTACAGGCTGACTGTCTATTGCAAGCCAGGTGCCGTCGTATTCGCCCTTGAGCGCTCCGTTCTCGGTAAAATCAAAGGTGTTGTCCAGGCCAAGGTCGATATAGCCGGTGCCGTCGTCATAGAAAACGCTCAGCGCTATATCGTTAACAAGGCTCCACTGCTCTTCACTGAGGCTGATCTGCGGCGTATCGCCGGTCCAGACAAGCTGTGAAGAATCAAACTGGTTATCCGTGAGATACTGTGCCGCTCTGTCGGCGTCCATTGAGCGTCCCCCGGTCAACGTACTTGAAAGGACTCCCATCAGTATCTGCGACACCATATCACTGCTGCCTATGCTGCTGCCGGAGGACGAGCCTGAGCCGCCGAGAAGCGCGCCGAGGGGATTTGAGGCATAGCTCGAAACGCTGCTCGATACTCCCTGTCCGGCTGAGCCCATGCTGGCAAACTGCTGAATGCAGCGCGTATACTCGTCGTCCATGCCGATGGCATTGTACGCAGCAGTTGCAGCCTTGACCTTTGAAGTCTTTTGATACGGGAAATAGATCGAAAGACCATAGGCATTTGAAACAGTGGACGAGGTTCTGTTGTACTTAACCGCGGAAAGCAGGCTGTCCGCAAGTGCCTTGCTTTCGTCCGTGCCGAGATTGCTTGCAAGATGGACAAGGTCTACCTGGTCTATCTTGTTTGACGCGGCGAACTCGCGGGTGCTTCCGCGCGCTTTGGAGACCTTCTTGTACTCGCTTCCCTGCACCATTCCCGCGGTATCGACCGCAAAGCCCTTAAAGGTCTCGGGAACGGTCGCTTCGAGCTCGGAAAGGTCAACAACTGACAGCGTCGTGTCCTGACCGCGGCATTTCTGCGCACAAACGTCGACAAAATCGTCCACGATCCGCTTGCCGATTGAAAGCGTCGGCATCGAGGTGTTCTTTGAAAGCTCATTCAGCCAGTTGGTATAATACCAGCCAACGCCCGGCTCGGTCTCCTCAGAGGCAATCATATAGTCGGCATACTTCGTCAGCATGAGAGCGTTCTCGAGCGTTGCCATAAGACAGGCGTCAAAGCCGATGAAGTCGAATTTGACTCCCGCGTCGGACAGAGCCTTGTCTATCCCGGCAAGCTCCATAGAGCCCGCTGTCTTGTTCTTTTCGTCGTATCCGTATCCACTCAGCGAGCCTCCGCCATGATCCCAAAAGATCAGCTCGTTGCGGTTGGCCGGGAAGTTCTTTGCGCAATACTTGATAAAGCTCGTAAGGTTAGAGCTGAGCGTCATCGGAGAGGTTCCTGCGTCCTTCTCAAGTAGTCTCAGCCCACCGTTTTCAATCTTGTAGATCTGGTTTACCCTGCTTGAAACGACGTTGTTCTGCCACTGGCTGCAGCCACCGGTGAATACGATGAGATTCACCTTATCGCTTAGCGAAGCCGCAGCCATCTCCTGCAGATCCGCAGTGCCCATACCGTGCTTTGACTCAAGGTCAGTGCCGCACATATATACCATTATGGTCACCGTGTCTCTGCCGTTGCCAAGAATATTCGTTCGCTTCGCGCGGGCGTTCGTCGCAACGGTCTCGTTCAGTCTGCCGCAGTTGCTTCCCTCAGCCCATCCACTGGAAACGCTGCCGTAACTGCCGAGCATGCTGCTAAGAGCGCTGCTCATGCCTCCGCCCAGGATACTTTGCGCCGAGCCGCTGCTCTGAGAGGCACCGGCAGAGGGCTGGGTGTATCCGCTTGATGATGAAGGGGCGTTTGTGACCTGACTTGAAGAACCTCCGCCGAGAAGTCCGCTCAGCCCCACGCCTCCGCCGCCAAGGACGAGAACGGCAATGGCAACGATGATCATAAGCGGATTCATTCCTCCGCTCGCGCGCTTTCCGCTTCCACTGCCATTTGCCTCAGTGCGTCCGGAATGTCCGTTCTGACTGCCTAACGGGCCGGTTCCGAGCTCATCGCCGCGCTTATAGATGTCTTTGCCCTGACCGGTAACATTTTTTTCTCTGCCCCTTGGCCTGTTCTCATCCATTTTCCTTCCTCCTTCAATGCACAAGCGTGCCTACGTTTTCACCCTCGATGACGCGTATTATATTGTTCGGGTCGCGAAGAGCAAATACATATACAGGGATATTGTTGTCCATGGCAAGGCTCGTTGCGGTCAGATCCATAACTCCGAGGCGCTTTGCAAGCACCTCGTCGTAGGATATCTCATCATACTTGACCGCAGTCGGATCCTTTGCCGGGTCTGCGCTGTACACACCGTCTATATTCTTTGCAAGAAGAATAACATCCGCGTTTATCTCAGCAGCTCGAAGAACGGTTCCCGTGTCGGTTGAAAAATACGGATGTCCGGTGCCTCCGCCGAAGAGCACGACCTTACCGTTTTTCAGATGCTTCATCGCGCGCTCATGCGTATAACGCTCGCCCATTGCCGGCATCTCCAACGCCGTCATTACCCGTGCTTCCACGCCCTTTTGCTCCAGCACGTCGCTCACCGCAAGGCAGTTCATCACAGTCGCGAGCATTCCCATACGGTCGGCGCGCGAACGCTCAATGTAGCCCTCGCCATTTTTAACGCCGCGCCAGAAGTTTCCGCCGCCGATGACCACGCCGACCTCTATGCCCATGTCGACGCAGCGCTTTATGACGTCGCAAACCTCCCCCATTACATTAAAATCAAAACCCGTCTTCTTTTCGCCGGCAAGCGCTTCTCCGCTTATTTTCAGGAGAATCCGCCTGTACTTCGCCTTTGCCATGTTCTTTATCCTCCTTTTTCAACCGCAAAATGCCTTGATCTGTCCGAGAAGATTTTCCTTTCCGTCCCCCTTCTCCGCAGAAAACGGTATCAGTATCTCCGTTTCATCCAAATCGAGGGTCTCGCGTATCAGTTCAAGATTATGCTCCGTCTCACTTTTCTTAAGCTTGTCCACTTTATTGGCGACAATCAGCATCGGGCAATCGTTTGAACGGAAAAAATCGCACATAGTCATGTCGTCTACGGTAGGCTTGTGCCGCGCGTCGACTATAAGCACGCCGAGATCCAACAGTCCGCTGGAGCTGAAATAGTTCTCCATCAGCCTTCCCCAGCGATCTCGCTCGGACTTGGAAACCTTGGCATAGCCATATCCTGGAAGGTCCACAAGGTAAATACGCCCGTCGATAAGGAAGTAGTTTATCTGTGTAGTCTTGCCGGGTGAGGCTCCGACGTGCGCGAGATTTTTGCGGTTTACAAGCCGGTTGATAACTGAAGATTTGCCGACATTCGAGCGTCCGGCGAACGCAATCTGCTTGCGACCGTCGCGTATGAACTGCTCAGGTAAAGCAGCGGAGAGAATGAATTCGGCATTGTTAAAGTTTACAGGCATATCAAACCTCACTGATTCTGTCACACCCGCAGCGCCGGCACAAGCTTACTGTCCGGCTGCTCGATAAACGTGTCTATCCTCTTGCTTTGAAGCGCCTCCGGATAAACCATTGCCTCGGCGAACACCGCGTCGACCGTTTCGGCTGTCACAAAACGGAGCTTTGCGCGAACGCTCTGGTCTATTTCCTCAAGGTCCTTCTCGTTATCTGTCGGAATAATGACCGTATGTATGCCCGCGCGAAGGGCAGCCATTGTCTTTTCGCGCAATCCGCCAATCGGCATAACTCGTCCGCGCAGAGTCACCTCTCCGGTCATAGCGACGTCGTGCCGCACTGCTCTGCAGGTAAGCGCCGACAACAGTGCGGTCGTTATCGCGATACCTGCGGAAGGCCCGTCCTTGGGCACCGCGCCCTCCGGGAAGTGGACATGGATATCCTTTGTTTTGTGGAATTCAGGGTCAATGCCCAACTCGGCCGACCTGGCGCGGAGGCATGAGAGCGCAGCCTTGCAGGACTCCTGCATCACCTCGCCGAGATTTCCGGTCAGCTCGAGCTTGCCCGTGCCATCCATGACATTGACCTCGACCGGAAGCATCTCTCCTCCTGCCTGTGTCCACGCAAGACCGTTTACAACGCCAATAAGATCCTTTGTTGCCGTCTTGTCTCTCGTATAGCGCGGCGCGCCGAGATAATCGGCAAGATTTTCGCTTGTAACGCTCAAACGTTTCGTTTTGCCCTCGCTGACGGCCATAGCGGTTTTTCGACACAGCTTCGCAAGCTGCCTCTCAAGCTGTCTCACGCCGCTTTCGCGCGTGTACAGCGATATGACCGAGCGCATCGTCTCCTCATCTATACGAAGCGCCACGCCGGAGATCCCGTGCGCCTCTCTCTGCTTGGGAAGCAGATGGCGCAGCGCTATCTGAACCTTTTCCTCATCGGTATAGCTGGAAAGCTCGATAAGCTCCATGCGATCCAGCAATGGGCGAGGGATGGTTTCCGTCGTATTAGCGGTCATGATGAACATGACACGGCTCAGGTCTATGGGTATTTCAAGATAATGGTCACGGAAAGCATGGTTTTGTTCTGTGTCCAGCACCTCAAGAAGCGCGGATGCGGGATCTCCCCTGTGGTCTGAGCCGAGCTTGTCAATCTCGTCGAGCACAAGGAGCGGGTTCATTGAGCCGCTTCTCCCAAGAGCCTCAACGATACGTCCCGGCATTGCTCCAACATAGGTCTTGCGGTGTCCCCTGATGTCAGCCTCGTCGCGCACACCGCCAAGCGACAGGCGCGCCGTCTTCCGGTTCATTGCTTTGGCAACGGACATAGCTATCGAAGTCTTGCCGACGCCCGGAGGCCCAACAAGGCAGAGCACCTGCCCCTTAACGTCTTTTTTCAGCGAACGAACGGCAATGAATTCAAGGATACGCTCCTTGACCTTCTCCATACCGTAATGATCGCGTTCAAGTATCTTTCGCGCCGCTTCGACGTTTACGCGCTCTTTCGTCTCTTTATTCCAAGGCAGCTCAAGCACCGTGTCGAGATAGGAGCGGAGCACAGAAGCCTCCGAACTGGAATAAGGCTGTTTGGCAAGCCTGTCCACATCCTTCAAAAGCTTCTTCTCGGATTCCTCGGGCAGCTTGAGCGCAAGAATGCCGTTTCGGTATTCATCAAGCTCCTCATCGCCGTTTTCGCCCTCTCCGAGCTCGTTCTGCAGAACCTTTATCTGCTCGCGAAGCACAAAATCACGGTGTATGCGTCCAACGCGGGAGCGCACCTTGTCGTCGATCTCCTGCTCAAGCGCGATGACCTCAGTTTCGCGGCATAGTATCTCGTTTATGCGGCGAAGCCGCACAAGCGGACTGAGCTCTTCGAGAATGATCTGCTTATCCTGATAGCGGATGTTTACATGCTGAGCAATAAAGTCTGCAAGAAAGCCCGGCTCGGTGCAGCCGAACACTGTGGCGAGTATCTCTGCGGTCAAGTTTTGCGTGAGTTCCACATATTCGCCAAAGTTTGCGTAGGTCTGGCGAAGAAGCGCTTCTGTCCTTGCCCCCTTGCTCATGATCTTGGGATCGTCAAGAAGCTCTATCTGCGCCTGAAGAAAAGGCTCGCGCTGCCATAGTCTGCGCAGACGCGCGCGGCGCTTTCCCTCGACAATGATGCGTATTACATGATCGCTGACGCGAAGCACCTGAGAAACATGAACCAGAGTGCCAACCGTATAAAGGTCGCTCTCCTGCGGCATTTCGACGGTCACGTCACGCTGGGTCACAACAAACAGCTCCTGATCGGTCTCCATCGCGCGCTCGAGCGCACGCATGGAAACAAGGCGTTCAAGGTCAAAGCTGGCGCTGACTCTCGGAAACACGACCAGCCCCCGCAAGGCGAGGGCCGGAATATTTTTGGTTACAGGTTCCATATTATCTCCCGTGCGCTGTTTGCGCACAATTGTCCACATTCGCTTCACCCGCGCGAACGGCAATTCCGCCCGTCGCTGTCGGCGATAAGTGAAACAACATCACGATGCGGAATCGAAGTGCGGCGGCTCAAGCGTAGCCGTCTTGCTGCCGGGTCTGGGCTCATCGGACTCGCCGCTGCGAAGCAGCACAGGGCTGTCAGTACCCTCTATGCAAGCTTTTGTCACTGTCACGCGCTCTATTGCCTTATCGGACGGAATATCATACATGACAGGCATGAGCACCTTCTCCATTACCGCACGCAGTCCGCGCGCGCCTATGTTGCGCTCGATCGCCTTGTCCGCGACAGTCTCAAGTGCGTCCTGTTCAAAAACAAGCTCGGCGCCATCATAAGAGAAGAGCTTCTGATATTGCTTGACAAGAGCATTCTTAGGCTCGGTCAGAATACGAACAAGGTCTTCCCTCGAAAGCGCGTCAAGCGCCGTTATGACAGGCAGACGACCTACCAATTCGGGAATGATGCCGAATTTAAGAATATCGTGCGGCTGCACCTCGCGCAGAATACGGTTATCCTGCTTATCCTTTTTCGACTCGACAACAGCCTCAAAGCCCATGCTCTTTCTGTCAAGACGGTTTTCGATTATCTTTTCGATGCCCTCGAACGCTCCGCCGCATATAAAGAGTATGTTGTGTGTGTCTATCTGAATGAACTCCTGATGCGGATGCTTGCGTCCGCCCTGCGGAGGAACATTGGCGACAGTGCCTTCGACAATCTTTAAAAGAGCCTGTTGCACGCCCTCGCCGGAAACGTCGCGCGTAATCGAGGTATTTTCACTCTTTCTGGCTATCTTGTCGATTTCATCGACATAGATGATGCCTCGTTCCGCCAGCTCCACATCGTAATCGGCCGCCTGCAGCAAGCGGAGAAGAATGTTCTCAACGTCGTCGCCGACATAGCCCGCCTCGGTCAGCGTCGTCGCGTCGGCAATGGCAAAGGGCACCTTCAGTATACGCGCCAGCGTTTGAGCAAAAAGCGTTTTTCCGGAACCGGTGGGACCGAGCATCAGGATATTGCTCTTTTGAAGCTCGACGTCGTCGCCACCGCCGAAGAAAATGCGTTTATAATGGTTGTATACCGACACGGACAGCGCGACCTTCGCCGCCTCCTGTCCGATAATATACTCGTCGAGGATCTTGTGGATCTCCCGCGGCGTGGGAAGCTCGGCCATATCCTCGGGCATATCATCCTTCGGAGTATAGCCGTCCTGCAAAATATCACGGCAAAGATTTACACACTCGTCGCAGATACGAACCCCTCCCGGTCCTTGTATCATGCGATGGACCTCGCGTTCCTGCTTGCCGCAAAAAGAGCAGCGGAGCGTTTTTTTGCTTGTCTCGCTCATGGGCTTAAAACCTTACCTTCAAATAATCTCAGCGCTTATAGATGACCTTGTCGATAAGACCGTATTCCTTGGCCTGCTCGGCAGTCATGAAGTTGTCTCGCTCACAGTCTGCGCGAACGACGTCAAAGTCCTTGCCGCAGTTCTCGGCAAGAATGTGCGTAAGCTTTTCCTTGATCTCAAGCATGCGCTTGGCATGGATCTCGATATCCGTCGCCTGCCCCTGAAAACCGCCGAGGGGCTGATGGATCATAATCTCCGCATTGGGAAGCGCGATGCGCTTGCCCTTTGTACCCGCGGAGAGCAGAAACGCGCCCATGCTCGCAGCCATACCGACGCAGATCGTAGAGACGTCGCACTTGATATACTGCATCGTGTCATAGATCGCAAGGCCGTCCGTCACGCTTCCGCCGGGCGAATTGATATAAAACTGTATGTCCTTATCCGGATCCTTCGCCTCAAGGAAAAGCATCTGTGCGACTATCAGGCTGGCAGTCGCGGCATTGACCTCCTCGCCGAGGAATACGATGCGATCCTCAAGCAGGCGGGAGAAGATATCATAAGAACGCTCGCCGCGGTTAGTCTGTTCAATAACATAAGGAACTAAACTCATTATTACCTCCTTGCGCATTGCGCGTAATCACTCTGCTGACAGGCTTTCCAAAAACTCTGTATGTATGGCGAACAACCACAAGCCGGATTGTGGTTGTTCGTGCATAGATGGTTTGTTAAAAAATATCGGATCATTCAGCTTTTTTGCCGGTCTTTTTTGCGGCAGGCTTTTTCGCGGCGGGTTTTTCCTCGCCGTCAGCGGCCTTCTTTGCGGTCTTGGCGGCAGGCTTCTTTTCGGCTTCACCGTCGTCGGTCTTCTTCTCCGCCTTTTTCTCGGCAGGCTTCTTCTCGGCTTCGTCAGCCTTCTTTGCAGCGCTCTTCTTTGCAGCGGTCTTTTTGCCGTCGTCCTCGGTTTTTTCCTCGGCCTTCGCGGCAGCCTTTTTGGCGCTTACCTTTTCGGGCTTGGCATTGTCGACAACCACGGCGATAGCCTTGTTGTTGAGAACTTGAGTGCGCACGGCACCCTCGTCAAGATACTTCTTGACCATCTCAACATCCATGCCGTAGTATCCAGAGAGCTTCTTGTACTCTTCCTCGATTTCCTCTGCTCTTGCCTCAAGCTTCTCCTGATCTATGATCTGGGAGATGGCAAGATCCATCTTGACCTGACGAAGCGCCGGCTCACGACCGTCTTCCATGAACTTCTTCTCGTCCATACCGGTCATCTTCTTATACTGGTCGTAAGGAATGCCCTGCGACATGATGCGGGACTTGAACTCCTCGAGGAACCGTTTGCACTGCTCCTCGATAAGGATTTCGGGGATCTCGCAGTCAATTGTGTCGGCGACCTTTTCGATAAGCGCGTTCTCGTAGGCAACCTTGACCGCCTTCTCGCGATCCGCCTCGATCTGCTTCTTGATGTCGTCCTTGAGCTCCTTAAGCGTATCAAACTCCGAGACGTCCTTGGCAAACTCATCGTCAAGCTCAGGAAGCTCCTTGTGCTTGACCTCGTTGCACTTGACTTTGAAAACGACTGCCTTTCCCGCAAGATCTTTATGATAATTCTCGGGGAAGGTAATGTCTATGTCCTTCTCCTCGCCTGCCTTCATGCCGATGACCTGATCCTCAAAGCCCGGAACAAAGCTTCCCGAGCCGAGCTCAAGCTCATGGTTCTCGTCCTTGCCTCCGTCGAACGGCTTGCCATCCAGAAAGCCCTCGTAGTCGATGACAGCGGTGTCGCCCTTCTTTGCCTTGCGATTGACCGAAACAAGGCGGGAGTTGCGCTCTGCCATCTCGTCAAGACGCTCCTTGATGTCGTCAGCAGTGACCTTGACCTCCTCCTTGGGAGCGGAAATGCCTTTGTACTCGCCGAGCTTGACGTCGGGATAAACAGCAACCGTAGCCTTGAAAGTAAAGCCGTCCTTTGAAATATCGCCGACAAGCTCGACGTCGGGAAGCCCGATCGTGTCAAGCTTCTCACTCTCGACTGCCTTGGCGTATGCGTCGGGAAGAGCTTCATCGGCCGCATCCGCATAGAAAATGTCGGCTCCGAATCTGCTCTCAATCATTTTGCGAGGCGCCTTACCGCGGCGGAAGCCGGGGATATTGATTTTGTTGCGCATCTTTAAGTAAGCCTTGTTGATTGCCGCTTCAAACTCTTCGGCGTCGATCCTGACCTCGATTGCAACTCTGCTTTTCTCCAGCTTTTCAACCTTATTGACTGTCATGATTTCTTTATCCTCCGTTTGAACAAGTCGAAATTGACCATTGCAAAAATGTATTTTACCATACGTTTTTAAAAATATCTACCCTTATTTTTCATTTAGTCTAATATTTTTTTTGGGGCAAAGCCCAAATAGTCCGCAGAAACAAGAAAATACTCAGTAAAAGCGCGTTTTCCCTCGAACGCCCGTTTGTGCGTAACACCGTGCAAATGTCCGTAATAACAGCGTTCTGCGTGCCATCTGTCGATGACCTCAAGAAGCTCCGGGCATTGATAGCCCTGATATATCGGCGGATAGTGCAAAAAGCACAGGATCGGCTTATCCCCCGCCGCTTTTATGGACGTCTCAAGCCTGAGCGCCTCTCTGGCTATCATTTTCCCCGTGTGCGTTCCCTCGGCGCCTTCTTCGTAAAACCATCCTCTGGTGCCGCATATCGCATAATCTTTGTAGAAAAAACAATTATTATGAAGAATATCAAGTGAAGTTAAGCCGTGTTCCGAGAAAAACTTCTTCATCTTTGAAGCGGTTGTCCACCAGTAGTCGTGATTCCCTTTGAGCAGCAGCTTTTTCCCGGGCAGCGCGTCGATGAACGCAAAATCCGCAAGCGATTCCTCAAGTGAAATGCCCCACGAGCTGTCTCCGGCCAGAACGATTACGTCGTCGGGACCAAGCGCAGAAAAGGATTCCCTTATCCTTTCGGCATGGTTCATCCACGCAGGGCCGAATATATCCATAGGCTTATCGCCCGAAAGTGAGAGATGAAGATCTCCTATAACATAAAGAGACATCCGAGATCCTCCCAAAACGCCGGATATGATTTATCTATGCATTCCGCTCCGATTAGCTTCACATCTTCCGAGCAGAAGCAGGCCGCAACAGATGCTGCCATCGCAATGCGATGGTCGAGCGCTGAGCAAACGCTTCCGCCGCATAGCGAAGCTCGCCCGTTGATCGTAAGACCGTCCGGCTCAATTCTGACGTCGGCGCCGAGGGCATTTAGCATGGCGGCAGTCGCGTCGAGCCTGTTGGATTCCTTGACGCGAAGTCTTGCCGCATCGATTATCCTTGTCGTCCCATCAACACAAGCGCCGAGCGCCGCCAGCGCGGGCACAAGGTCCGGCGCGTTGCCGGCATCAAATGTAAAGCCTTTAAGCTTGCCGCTTCGGACCGTGACAGAATCATCGCAAGAGAGCACCTCAGCCCCAGCGTCCTCAAGTACGTCCAGCACGCAGCAGTCGCCCTGAAGTCCGGAAGAGGAAAGCCCTCGCACAGTCACCCCTCCGTCCGACAGCGCGCCGATACATAAAAACGGCGCTGCGCCTGACCAATCGCCCTCTGCGGTCAAAAAAGCAGGAAGCGTAAATCGCCGACAGCCGCAAATTATGTATGTGTTTCCGCTGCGTGCCATGCCAACGCCTGCGCATTGAAGCACTTTCTCTGTCATTCCGATATATGTCGCGGAAACGACCTTTCCGACAAGCGACAGCTCGCTGCTGCCGTCAAGAAGAGAAAGCGCAAACAGCAATCCTGATGCAAATTGCGAAGAAACAGAAGAGTCGATCAGATATTTACCCGCATGCAATTTGCCTTCACAGTATACGTCATTTTCGTATTCGCATATTCTTAAGCCCTGTGCTTTGAGCAATTCCGTCAGGGGTTTTAGCGGACGTTCGGACAGTCTGCCCTCTCTGTGAAAGACAGCCCTGACCCCAAGTGCTCCTACAACAGGAAGAAGGAATCTCAAAGCCGCGCCGCTCTCGCCGCAGGGCATATCACAAACACCGTCCGGAACGGTGCTGACGGGAATAACGTGAAGCAAACCGTTTTCACCGCGCTCTATCCCCGCGCCGAGAGCGCGGAGACAGGCAATGACAGCCTCCACGTCCCGTGAAAGCCATCCGCAGCGGATAACGGTTTCTTGCGATCCAAGCGCGGCGCAAATAAGCAGACGCTGTATATGCGATTTGGACGGAGGCGCCGTTACGGTCCCGCATCGGACGCCGTGTCTGAGGATCAGATCCGTTCGGCTCACCTCCATGCATGATCATTGCGGAGTTTCCTTCAGTGGAGGGATTATATCCGTGAATGCCCGAAAAGTCAAGTATTTACGCACTGTCCCGTCTCAAAGAAGTACAGTATCCTTTCCTTGACTTTCTTGCCCATTATCCTCTCCAGCGCCGAGGAATAGGTCTCAAGCTGTGGAGCATAGTACTCAGCCCGTTTGGCGACCGTATCGGCCGTAACACGGTCCGTCTTAAAGTCAAGCACAACAAGCTGCCCCTGTTCCTCAAAAAAGCAATCAACCACGCCCTGCACAAGCACTTCATCATCCTCTGCCGAACGTTGATCGTACTTTCTTGCGCTGTCAAGTATCGAGAAGCGGTATTCCCTGTTCAGGTTGCTTCCTTTTCTGATCCTCTCTGCGATGTCGCTTCCGAGGAAGCTTGCGATAAGCTCAGCGTCAACGGCATCTGCCTGATCCTGTGTGATGAGCCTCCGTTCAGCAAGCCCGTTAATCTGTGCGCGCACTGCGTCTGCGCTCGAAGCACAGTCAAAGCTGATATGCTCCATCACAAGATGCAGCGCAGTTCCGCGTTCTGCGGCTTTGAGTTTCTTTTTGCCGTCCATGAAGCGCGGTCTCGCTATGCTCCTAAGCCGTGCGGGAAGCGCTGCGTTCTCTGCGATCTCTGCGTCGCTCTCTCTGCCCTTGAGCTGCGTTGCGGTAATTTTTGCGCTTAGCTGTGTCGACGCGGGATATGGATAGTTCCACAGCAGCGTATCGGTATCCGGCGCAATACCGTCATCTTCTTCAAAAGTACCGGCAGTTTCACCGTCATTGGTTTGATCGCTGTTTTCTTCCTCGTCACAGCTATGGACAAAGACTTCCCACTTGCAGTCGTTCGCAGTGATGGTCTGCGCGGCTTCCGAGTCTGTCAGTTCTCTGAGCGGCTCAGCCTCAGGTCGGCACAGCAGCGGAAGCAGAACCCAGTCGCCAAGGCATTTTGCTCCGTCTACAGACTCAGGAAGCGCAGGACATGAAGCGGTCGCCATCAGCTCGCCCAGCCTTTTGGGCGCTCCGGTCTGCGTATGCACCATGACCAGTTTTTCCTTTGCGCGCGTCATAGCGACGTAAAGAAGCCTCATCTCTTCCGCTTTCGTTTCACGCTTCAGCACATGCTCTATGGCCTGTCTTGCGACCGTCGGGTAGCGGATCCTCCTCTCGGTATCAACGCATTGAGGGCCAATGCCATATTTGGGATGGACAAGGACCGAACCGGTAAAATCCATATTATTGAAGCGTTTTGCAAGGTCGGCAAGGATCACGATTGGAAATTCCAGTCCCTTTGACTTGTGTATGCTCATGATCCGAACGCCGGAGGCATTCTGCGGCGGACGCTGTGAATACAGCTCGCCGCCGTCGCGCAGCTCGCGCAGATGTGTAACGAAGGAGAACAGCCCGCAGTAACCCGAGCTCTCAAAGCGCTCCGCGAGCGCGGCAAAGGCAAGCAGATTTTCCTTGCGTTCACATCCTCCATCCATCGCGCCGAAAACGCCGAGAACATTGCACTCATCAAATATGCGGGCAATAAGCCTCCGTACGCTCAGTGTCTGCGCAGACTGTCTCAAGGCCCCGAGCGTCGAAATGAAGCTATCGGTATCCTCGTCGCCGGCGGAGAGCAGCGCATCATAAAAGTCTCCCGTTTTCCTGGCTCCGCGAAGAACGGAAAGGCGGTCGGCGGAAAAACCGAAAAGAGGAGATCTCAGAACGGAAATAAGAGGCACGTCCTGCCGCGGGTTGTCCAGTATCTCCAGAAGCGAGAACATAACGCTGACCTCCATGCTTGCGAAAAAGTCCTCGCCGGCGTCGGCCGAAACGCCAATGCCCCGCATCTCCAGAGCCCTTTTGAATTCAAGAATACGCGCGCTCGGCGAGCGCATCAGAATTACTATGTCCTCCTCGCGCGCGGGTCTCGGAAGCCGCGTAACATCGTCGGTGACCGGAAAGCC